>JABSQA010000221.1 GCA_013213825.1 Henriciella sp. | reverse complement strand
CATTGTCTAATATGCGTCGTAAATTCATGTATGGGCTTCTCCGCGTTTACAAGCTGACGCTTTCTCCAGTCTTCATGCTGTTTGGAGCTCAATGCCGACATGAACCCACTTGCAGTGAGTATTGCGCCGAGTGCATTTCTCGCTTTGGATTTTGGCGTGGCAGCTGGATGACCCTTGCGCGTTTGCAACGATGTCGTCCTGGTGGCTCGCGTGGGTTTGACCCAGTTCCGCATAAGTTGAACTCAGCACCGTTTTGGGCACCGGGGCGTCTTGGAGTCTGGACAAAGAGTCCTCGCTCATCATCAGATAACTAAAGTAGCAGCCGAACCCTGAGTGACAGCTATTTTGATACGACTTTAGCCAACAGGTCAGTCTCCATTTTATCCCTGTCCATTGATAAGGCGGTATACACTCGCTTCAGCTCAGAGGCTCAGAAGGCCAGCCGCGTGCGCAAAATGAGATAGTGGAGTAACGCTCAATTGCTTGTGTTCCGGAAATTGCTAGATGAATCGTATGGAAATCAGACATGCTACCAATACCGATCATGCTTCAATAGCGAAGATCATCGTTCCGATTTTTAGAGCCGGCGAGACTTACACAATCGAACCTGAGATTAGTGAAACGGATGCCATCGCGTATTGGATGGCACCAGACAAAACCACCTTCGTCGCTCAGATAGGCGAAGAGGTATTGGGAACCTACTACATCAAAGCTAATCAGGCAGGGGGCGGAAGTCATGTTTGTAACTGCGGGTACATGACAAGCGAAGTCGCAACCGGCCGCGGTATTGCGAGCGCGATGTGTAGGCACGCTTTGAACGTTGCCCGGTCGCTAGGTTTCGAGGCAATGCAGTTCAATTTTGTCGTCGGTAACAACCTCAGTGCCATTCGGCTTTGGAAGAAATTCGGTTTTGATGTCGTGGGAAAACTTCCCGCTGCGTTTAAGCACCCCGCTGAAGGATATGTGGACGCTTTGGTTATGTATCGCGCGTTGTAGTCCGGCTTGCGCCCTAAAGCGGTCGTTCGTTGGGTGAGAAGTGGACAGCAAATGCGTAGCTCAGTCGTTCTCTCTAACGCAAAATGCCCTTGGCCGTGGGCGGAACTTCCAAAATGCTATATTGCAGCCAATCTCATATTATGGCACTCATCGTGTCAAAAGTGATTGATCTGATGAAAGGAAGAGTCATGCTGCGAAGATTTGGTATCTTTATTGTCTTGATCCTGGCTCTGGTAATTGGCTTGCTCGTCGCAAGCCAATTCGTGAAGCCGGGCGATTTGCATGACTTTGAGTCTGAAGATTTTTACAAGACCAGCGCCGCTCAGACCTTGCCTGGAGATACGGAGCTTTTGCGCAACTTGGTCTTCGACCACACGCTGGGCGGAGACTTGTCTGACCAAACGACGCTCGACATTCACGTGTATCCAAACTTCTTGCCGCAAGTCCGCCGATATGCCTGGTATCCGTATCGCCGTTCTGATCGACTCGTGATTTCACCGAACTGGTCTGAGGATGTCGCGAGCGTCACACGTAATGGGGAACCGATCTCCTTGACGGAGCCGATAGAATTGTCCGCGAAGGCCCATGGGCAAGAAGTAAATCTAACGGCGACGACGTCTGACGGAACCCGTACAGCCGATTATGTTATACTGACGATGCCCCACAATTTTCCGCCGCTGAAGACACAGATCGGATCGGCCGACGAGCTGGCGCCGGGCATTATTACCGGATTACAAGCGGCACCCAACAACCCGACGTTTTCACGACTGAACCAGCTGCGCATGTTGCTTTATACTCAAGGGATTCGGGGCACATTGGCGGCTATGCGGAAGGCGAGACTGCAGCCCTTCGATGATTTCACGGCAGCGGACCTTGCCGCCAGCCTCGATTTTGAGCACCGAGAATATCTGCCCTTTGTCAGTTTTGTATTGGATAAATATGGGACGCCGTTGAAATATACGACATACAGTCCACGCACGATTTTTCTTCCCGTCACGACCGCGCAAGACGGCGGTCTGTTGCCGGAGAAAGGCTTTATCTACAAAGAGATCGTGATGAATACGGACGATAATTTTGCTGAAGCGATTACGCGCAGTTTCATCACGTCCAAGGGCGAAGATACCCGCACTGAAATTCCGCGACATCTCGACCAATTCGACGATGGTCATCATATTGCGATGACCCCCTGGAATACCATTCAGAACCTGTTCTATCGCATTCACCCGGCCGGCACCGTTCTGAACAACGGCGACGTGCTCGATGTCAATGTGACGAGCACCTATTTGTATGAGCTTGATCGCGATGGAAATGTGACTTGGGAATGGGATTCGATTGACCATTTCAAACCGGATCAATCCACTTCTTACCTACCTAAAGATCGCTATGAAGAGTGGGACTATTTTCACACCAATGGCATTCGATTCGCACCCGGCAATCAGGAACTGATCATCAGTGCCAGACATTTGCGCGCGATCGCAAATGTGGACTATGCCAGCGGTGAGGTAAACTGGGTGTTGGCTGACCCAGCCTCGCCGCTCAACCAGTTTACCTATATTGACGATCCGCTGGGTGGAATCGGGACACTACATGCGGCAATCATGCGCGATGATGAGTTGCTGGTTTTCGACAATGGGCATTATCCAACCCCTGAATACGAGGCGGGATCTTACATTTATGGTGCACCCATAGAGACCCGACACGATTATACGCGCGTCGTGTCATACAATCTTGATCTGTCAGCCATGACTGCGACCTATCAACGGGAATGGACCTATCCCGAACGTCTGGTTCGAACAGCTGGATATTTGATGTTCGTTCCGAATGGCCAAGACAACGTGAACCTTCTGATAAGTTGGGGCTCTGGGGGCGCGTTCACCGAATACAGCCCAGACAACCGCCTTATCATGTCAACAGATACTGGAGGGATGACCTACCGGTTTTACAAGACGAGTATCGATCATTGGGTGGATGATTAACCTGACATAGTCTGGCGCAATAGATATGAGACTTGGATGCTACTGATTGTGTTTTCTTGGACGCCGGGAGCAGACTTTGACTCAGTGTCCTAAAATCGCCCGATACTGTTGAAAAAGACCGAGTCAAAATGGTCGAATTCTGATTCAGTAATTTTCGTGCAGATCGAGGAGAT
>JABSQA010000220.1 GCA_013213825.1 Henriciella sp. | reverse complement strand
TGCGGCTCTAGATGGTTCGCTCAACCAAGCCGAGTTCCGCAAGGACGATACGTTTGGCTTCATGGTTCCAACCGCGTTGGACGGCGTGGACAGCACCATTCTCAACCCGCGTGACACTTGGGACGACAAAGCCGCTTATGATGCGCAAGCAGAAAAGCTGGCCAATATGTTCGTCGAAAATTTCAAAGTTTATGAAGCGCATGTTGATGCAGACGTGAACGCTGCTGGCCCGCGGACGAAAATCCCAGCCTAAGCAATCTGACACCTTACAATCAGCCCCTCGCGACTTGCGTTGTAGGGGGCTTTTTCATGTGCATACAATCTGATGCGCCCGCAGCCTGGATACGTTGCCCCATCAGTCTACCTGCTCCCTGATGAAGAAGTCTGATCTGCCCAGCAAGCTGTGCCCGGTCTGCCAGCGTCCGTTCTCTTGGCGCAAAAAATGGGAACGCAATTGGGACGATATTATTTATTGTTCTGAACGCTGTCGCCGCAAAAAGCGGACGCGGACCGCCTAGAGATTGGCCAGAATCGCCTCTGCGCTTGCCAAATAATCACGTTGTTTCTCTTCGCTCATTCGGTCCCACGTACGATACATTTGCGCCATTCGCGGGTTGCCTTGCAGCTTTTCGCGATTGCGGTGCAAGAAATCCCAATAAAGCGGATTGAACGGGCAAGCGCCCGGTCCCGTTTTCGTCTTCACGTCGAACGTACATGCTTTGCAATGATCCGACATTTTGTGAATGTAATTGCCTGAGGCCGCATAGGGCTTTGAGCCCAGCACCCCGCCATCCGCAAACTGACTCATGCCGAGCGTATTCGGCAACTCAACCCATTCAAATGCGTCGGCATAGACGGATAGATACCATTCATGCACTTGCTGTGGTGCAATCCCTGCGAGGAGTGCGAAATTGCCTGTCACCATGAGGCGCTGAATATGGTGCGCATAGGCTTCTTCTTTGGTCTGCTGAATGGCCGCCCTCAGGCAAGCCATTTCGGTCTCACCGGTCCAGTAGAAATCAGGCAGATCGTGCGTGTTGCCGAAAAAGTTCTGCTCTACATAGTCTGGCATTTTCAACCAATAAATGCCGCGAACATACTCCCGCCAACCAATGATCTGGCGGATAAACCCTTCCACCGCATTCAAAGGTGCGAGGCCCTGATGATAGGCCGCTTCGACCCGCCGACAGACCTCTAGAGGGTCGAGCAAGCCGGCATTGATGTATTGCGAGAGCACGGAGTGATAGAGATATTTCTCCCCCTCGAGCATGGCGTCCTGATAATCGCCAAAACTCGCCAGCGCGTGCGCGATGAAATATTCCAATGCTCGCTCCGCCTGCGCTGTCGTCACGGCAAACCAAAACGGCGTCAGGTCGCCAAAATGATTGTCGAAATGGTTAGCAACCAAATGAAGGACGTCTTTTGTGATCGCATCCGGCTCGGTTTCGACCGGCGCCGGCATAAACAAGTCAGATTTCGCCGCTTTGCGATTATCGGCGTCGTAATTCCATTTGCCGCCTTCGGGTTGATCACCGTCCATCAAAAGGCCCGTCTTCCGGCGCATATCGCGATAGAAATATTCCATTCGCAATTGTTTGCGGCCCTCAGCCCAGGCTCTGAACTCTGCGTGCGTGGCGATAAAGCGATCATCTTCGCGAATATTCACCGGGATACTAAACTTGTCTTGCCAGGCTTCCATCGCGACGCGTACGCGCCATTCGCCAGGCTCTGTCACAATGATCGCCTCAGAGGCGAACCGGTCCATAGCTCTCGCCACTTCGCCTGTGAAACTTCCGGAATTATCTGCCGCGTCTAATTTCACATAGTCGATCCGCCACCCTTGCTGGCGCAAGTCTTCTGCGAAATGACGCATGGCGGAAAACAGAAAGGCAATCTTCTTTTTGTGATGCCGTACATAAGTCGCTTCTTCCACCACTTCGACCATGAGAATTTGGTCTTGAGCAGGGTCAGCGTCACGCAGAGCGGAAATCCTGTGCGAAAGCTGGTCGCCAAGTATCAGAATGAGATTACGGATGGGTCAGCTCCGTCCTCGCTACAGAGCTTTATGAGTTAGAGCGCGAGTGCCTGATGGCGACTGAGACAAACTGGCCGAGCCTTAAGCGTCCGCACTCGGCCGGGCTGAAACTGTCTCGTGCCAACGCTTTAAGTTTTGGAGGTCTGACGCATATGGAACGCCGACCAATCCATTGGCAAAATCGAGACTGGCCAACAGGACCGCGTCGACGACGCTATAGGTTTCGCCCGCTACGAATGTGGAGGTCGCCAATTGGTCGTCTAAAAGCTGATACCCCAAATGCACCCGCTTCCGGTTCTGCTCAGCGGCCTCCGGAATTTGTTTGACCAAGCGCGCCGTTAAAGGATGTCCGTGGATCCAAACCATGCCGACGGGCACCATAAAGTTCAGCTCAACACGCCGTAACCACATTTCGATCTGCGCTTTTTCCAATGCCGAGCGTCCGAACAGAGGCGGCTCTGGGTAGAGTTCTTCAAAATAGCGACAAATCGCAACCGATTCCGAGATACAGGTCCCGTCATCCAATTCGAGCACTGGAATGCTACCAATCGGATTCTTGGCGAGAAATTCGGGCGTTTTCTGCGCTCGCTTGACGATATCCGTGTGCACGAGCGGCACGTCTATGCCCTTCTCAGCCAAATAGATCCGGACCCGGCGTGGATTTGGCCCAGCTTTATAGTCGTACAGTTTCATTTAATTAGGCATCCAACATGATGACGCTGCCATTGCGCCCATAATCGGGTTCTCCGCGCTGATTGCGGCGGCGATTGGAGAAATAATCTGCCTCCATCGCGCAGGTATCATGGCCAATATTATCGAGCGTGTTGATGCCTTCGCGTTGCAGGACCGTATGGACATAGCCCGTCAGATCAAAATGGGATCGATCGTCCCGTCCAGCTTTGAACAATCGGTCCGTCCATTCATGCTCACCCACAAATGTATCGCGAAATTCGGGGCCAACCTCATAGCTGGCTTGTTGGATCGCTGGACCAATTGCGGCGACCAAGCGTTCGCGTGCCGCGCCAAGGTCTTCCATCGCTTGAATCGTTGCCTCACAAACGCCCGCCAAAGCGCCCTTCCAACCGGCATGGGCTGCACCGATCACTTTAGCC
>JABSQA010000022.1 GCA_013213825.1 Henriciella sp. | reverse complement strand
GCGGAGGCGATCAGCATATGATTGGCGGTGTCAGGGCCTTTGACCCACCGCATCATATTGCGTTCTCTTGGCCTTCCGGTGAGGCGGAGGCCCCGACCGAAGTGGTGATACACTTGAGCGAAACTGAAAACGGCGTGCGACTGCATTTGCGTCACGAGAAATTGGTCACGGATGACTATAAGTCAGGGGCCTCTGCGGGGTGGCATACGCATCTGGATATTCTCGATGATATCTTGAATGGCCAAGACGGACGTGATTTTTGGGAGCACTTTTTAGCGCTCGAGCAGATGTATAAAGCGCGAATGGCGGAGGTTGGATGACGCAGAAAACGGCCGGATATTCAGGCAAACCGCTTTACCAAAAACTGGGGATCAAGCCCGGCATGCGCTGCCTAACTATCCGGCCACCGGAGCACTATCGGGACTTGCTCATTGGCGTCGACAGGGCACAATTTTTCAGCCGCGCGACGCCCGCTGATTTCGTCCATGTCTTCTGTCGCCGCCGCAAGGATGTTGCGCCGCTTTTCGATCGTGCGCTGAAAAGCAGTGTAGACGGCGGCATGATTTGGGTCTCGTGGCCGAAGAAATCTTCACCCCTCTATCATGACCTGACCGAGCAGCACTTTCGCGACCATATCCTGCCACTTGGCTGGGTCGATGTGAAAGTCTGTGCAGTGGACCAAGATTGGTCGGGATTGAAGTTTTTGCGGCGAAAGGCGTGAGAAACCCGACAGCTAGACTTTGCTCTTAATGTAAGCCGCTCGACTCATTGGCGGTTCGGTTCGAACATCGGCCTCGTCACCTATGAGAGATTGATTTTCCAATTGTTGATGATGTTTTCGTTGTTCGGAAGGCGCCAGTTCCGTCGGAATGAGATTTCTCGGTAGTTTCATTCGACCCGTTTCCGCCAAGTATGCAGAGATCGCCGAGTGATCTATCATAATATTTCCCGATCCAGCCCAGTGACGGTCTTGGTTGTTCTTTTTGACACCAGAAATCCAGTACTCTTAGCCGGTTTCGATGTCGAAATAGTTGGCGATGAATCCGCTTCCCTTGAGGCTTCTGAACGCTTTTCCGTTTGAGTAAATTGTTGCCCCGGTTTTAGACGTGGTCGCAATGCTGATCCAAGCGGGCCCGGAGTTTGATTGGCCCGACTTTAGTTCGACATAAACAAGCCGCTCGCTCATATCGGCGATCGCTCCTTGGCGTTAGAAAAGTTGCCTTCAACTAAGCGGCTTTTTGGGCGAGAGTCGATCACCTTTTCTCTAACTGACCCAAGGCCTAATCGTCCTCATAGACAAACCGCAAGCCATCCATCACACCGCGTCCAAATATCGTTCGGTGGGTCTCGTTCTCATAGATCACATCGTACATCTCAACACTGGCATCGAGCATGGGACGGATGGCGTCGACCCAGTCTTGTTGGAGCTCATCGATCCGGGGTTCCAATTCACCGGATGCGACAAACACACGGGCATCGGTTTCCGGCGAGCCATCCGTCGCCGCGCGTTTCGGCAGGATATGGTAGCCATGGCTGACCCGCGGACGCCCCCACCATAATTCGCCCCACCATAGCGAGGGGCTTAAGATTACATAGCGATTGAACAGGTCGGTCTCATACATAAGGTTCCAAACCCCGAACAATCCGCCATAGGAATGCCCATAATAGGCGCGGTCGCCTGCGACGGTGCGATAGTTGGCATCAATGTGCGGGAACAGTTCGTGGCGCAGGAAGTCAGCGAACTGCTCGGCTTTGCCTTCATCTTCTCGCCCGCCAAGATCAAAGTCCGGATCGTCTGGGATAGACGGCCGCAAGTCTCTGGCGCGGAGGCGATAAAAATCGTCATAACTGGTATCATAGGCAATGCCGACAAGGATCAGTTCAGGGATGAGCCGATCTTTGGCCAATCTTTGCGCGACATATTGAAGAGCGCCAAAATTGGTCTCTGCATCGGTCACGTACAAGACCGGATATGATTTGTCGCTTTCAGCATAATCGCGTGGGTAGGCGACTTTGATAAAATAGGTGTCACCCACGCGGTCCGAGGTCAGCGTAAAGGTTTCGGTATTGGCTAAAGAGACCGGCTCGGCCCTAGCGATATCCGTCAAAACTGAGACTTGGCATGCCGCAATGAAGGCCAGAAGGAAAAGGGTTTTGAGGTGCATGACGGGCTCCGCGTTGATCAGCGATCTCACTCTCAGTGATTCAATGGCTTGCGGCCACCTTGTAGCGCCGAAGCTGACCGGAATTTAATCTCCTGCGATTTGGGGCTCTGGCCTTATGGTTCGGAGGAGACGCCGAGGCCGCTCTGATCCCGCATGCTTGACCTCGCTGCCCGTGCAGCGCAGGGAAGGGCCATGTCAGACCAACCAACAGAAACTGGGGCGAAATCCAGCCGGCCCAAACTGGGGCTTTGGCTCGGGGTCGGCGCATTGGCCTTGGTCGCGAGTCTATTTCTGTTCGGGCGCTACACGGAATTTTTGGATCTGCAGGCGCTGGAACGGGCGATTGCGACCTTTGCAGACGGGCCTTGGGGTGTACCCGCGATCATCCTGACATTTTGCGCCTGCGCTTTTATCGGTGTGCCGCAATTCCTATTGCTCGGTATTGCGATTTACGCATTCGGGCCGCTCTGGGGCGCGATTTGGTCCTGGGTCGCAACCCTCTGCTCAGGCACGATCACGTTCTGGATTGGTCGCTTCTTCGGGGATCCAATGCTGGCGCGGCTTGGCCAAGGGCGAATTAAAAAATTTGCTGATTTTGTCGCCCGTAACGCCTTCGCAGCGAGTGCGATCGTCCGCAACGTGCCGACGGGGCCCTTCCTGATGGTGAATATGTTATTCGGCGCAATCCGCGCGCCGTTTCCGCATTATCTTGGGGGAATGGCGCTGGGTGTGATCCCAAAAATCGCCTTGGTGGCATTTGGGTTGCAGGCGATTCAAGCCGCGCTCGCCGGGAATATTTGGTTGGCGATTGGCGCCGCGCTGGCGGCTTTCTTGGTCTTCCTGGGCGGTTTTTTCTATGTGCGGCACCGGCGCCGCAAAGGGGAAAATATTGCGCTCAATGCAGAATAGCCTGTTGACACTGTCGGCCCGTCGCCGCATTGCAGTGGTCATGCGCAAGAATTTGCCTCTTATGAGCCTACTCCTCCTTACTGGCCCCTGGCCGGTAGCGACGGTGCTATAGCGCTTCCGTCCACGGCCAGGGGATAGACCTTAAAAAGTTTCTCAGATCACCAGGCCAGACAGATGACCGACACTACTGAAATTGTAATTTTTGACACCACTATGCGTGATGGCGAACAATCGCCCGGCGCGTCGATGACACATAATGAGAAGCTGGCCCTAGGCGAACTGCTCGAGTCCATGGGCGTGCATGTGATTGAAGCCGGGTTTCCTGCTGCCTCCGTTGGTGACTTCGAAGCCGTCAGCGAAATCGCGCGGCGCTCCAAATCGGCCACGATTTGCGGCCTCGCCCGTTCGACCCCCGGCGACATAGAGCGCTGTGCAGAAGCGGTTCGAAATGCGGCAAAGCCCCGAATTCACACGTTTATTTCCACCAGCCCTGTGCATATGAAGCATAAATTGAAAATGGGTCCGAACGCTGTACTCGAAGCGGTTGGCCGGTCCGTTGCGCAGGCGCGCAACTTGGTCGGCGATGTGGAATGGAGCCCAGAAGACGCCACCCGGACAGAGTTTGACTTCCTGTGTAAATGTATCGATGCGGCGATCACATCAGGGGCAACGACGATCAACATCCCCGACACCGTCGGATACTCGCACCCTGAAGAATACGGCAATCTAATCCGCCGGTTGCGGGAAAACATTCCTGACAGCGACAAAGTCATTTGGTCGACGCATTGCCATAATGATTTGGGACTGGCCGTCGCCAATTCGATTGCTGGCGTACAGCACGGTGCGCGGCAGGTGGAATGCACCATTAATGGCCTCGGCGAACGGGCCGGTAACGCGGCGCTGGAAGAGGTCGTCATGGCGTTCAATGTTCGCCGTGATGATTTGCCCTTCACCACCGGATTGGACACCAGCAAGCTGGCCTCTGCGAGCCATATGGTGAGCCGGATTACAGGCTTCCCAGTGCAGTATAATAAGGCGATTGTCGGTAAGAATGCGTTCGCGCATGAAAGCGGCATTCACCAAGATGGCATGCTGAAAAATGCCGAAACCTATGAGATAATGCGGCCCGAAGACGTTGGCGTGTCCAAAACCAGCCTCGTCATGGGCAAGCATTCCGGTCGCCACGCCTTCCGGGACAAGCTGGAAAGCCTCGGCTATGAGCTCGACAAGGACAGTTTGAACGAGGCGTTCAAGCGGTTCAAAGATCTGGCAGATAAGAAAAAACATGTCTTTGACGATGACTTGATCGCTCTCGTGGATGATCAACTCTCAGCCATTGGCGAACGTATCTCATTTGAGAAATTGCGCGTCGTTGCGGGATCGGAAGGCCCACAGACCGCGGATTTGAGTGTGCTGATCGAAGGCGAGCGCCACTCCGTGAGCTCGAATGGCAACGGGCCTGTGGATGCCGTGTTCAATGCCATTCGCAAAATCGTTCCGCATGAAGGCAAGCTGGACCTGTTTCAGGTCAGCGCTGTGACGGGCGGAACGGACGCGCAAGCTGAAGTGCATGTGCGCCTGAAAGGCGAGGGCATTATGGCCACAGGCCGGTCGTCAGATCCCGACACATTGGTCGCCGCAGCGAAGGCCTATATTCACGCACTCAATAAGCTCGAAGCCCGCCGTTTGAAGCGAAAAGCGGCCTAAAAGTTAACAAACGCGGCGTTTGCGTTAAGCGTGTCTCAAATTGGTACAAGTCGCCACATGTGCTGTCATTGCTGGGGATATACCTAGTGTACGGTCCGTACAGGGCGTGTGAAAATTGAGTCTTGCTTTAATTAAATCTAAACGGCATGAGTTTATAAGGGCTGATCATGAACCAATGATGCGTGTGTTGGAGTGAGCGCGCGCAAATAGAAAAGCGGCGTATATTATGATCGGAAGCCTACTCGGAGTCCTCTCCACAGACATGGCCATCGACCTCGGGACAGCGAACACGCTGGTCTATGTGAAGGGTCAAGGCATCAAGCTCGATGAACCTTCCGTGGTCGCTTACATGAATCAAGGTGGCCGCAAGATGGTGTATGCGGTCGGTGACGATGCCAAGAAAATGCTGGGTAAGACGCCGCTCAACATGGAAGCCATCCGTCCGATGCGGGATGGCGTGATCGCCGATTTCGAAGTCGCTGAGGAAATGATCAAGCACTTTATCCGTAAAGTGCACAATCGCCGGGCTTTCGTATCGCCGCTGATCATCATCTGTGTGCCAAGTTCAGCTACAAATGTTGAAAGACGGGCGATTCACCAGTCCGCCCTGGCGGCGGGTGCCCGCGAAGTCCACCTCATCGACGAACCTTTGGCCGCGGCGATTGGGGCCGGCTTGCCGATTGAAGAACCTGCCGGTTCGATGGTCGTTGATATTGGCGGCGGCACGACGGAGGTGGCCGTCTTGTCACTCGGCGGACAGGTCTATTCTCGATCTGTGCGTGTCGGTGGCGACAAGATGGACGAAGCCATCATGAACTATTTGCGCAAGCATCAGGCTATCCTGGTTGGCGAGATGTCTGCTGAACGCATCAAGAAACAGATCGGAACCGCATTGGCGCCAGAGAATGGTGATGGCATGACCGTCACTGTGCGCGGTCGGGCGACGGGAGACGGTGTCCCGAACGAAGTCGAAATCAATGAACGCATGATGGCGGAAGCGCTGGCCGATCCGGTTGGCGAAATCGTTGAGGCCGTTCGAATTGCGTTGGAAGCGATGCCACCGGAATTGTCGGCTGATATTGTCGACCGTGGCATTGTTTTGACCGGTGGTGGCGCGCTTCTGCGCAACCTCGATGTCGTGCTGCGAGAGCAGGCGCGGCTGCCAGTTATGATCGCCGAAGACCCATTGAAATGTGTTGCGAACGGGTGTGGATATGTCCTCGAAAACCTCTCGCGCATGAAGAATGTCCTGTCGCCAGAAGTTTGACACGATTGCGGGCTAAAGCGCCCAAAATCGATTAGAGAAGAGGGATACGCCCATGCCACGCGCCAGCGGCAAGGGATACAGACAGCGACCGCTCCGCCGGTATGGATTTTTTATTGCCATTGCGGGGCTGCTGGCACTTTTGCTCCTACAAACATCGCCGCGTTTGAGTGAAGGGGTCGAACCGATCCGAACGGCGGCTTCAGACCAGCTTTATCATGTCACGCGCCCCAGTCTGATCGACCGGATTAGCGGCGCTTCGGCGAAAGAGCGCCGGATTCTCGAATTGGAAGCCCGTGTACGCGAATTGGCGCAATATAAAGCGCTCGCCTTGACCATGGCCGAGCGGCTGGAAGTCTATGAAGACATTTTGAACATGCAGGGCGAGCCCGGCGGCGCTGAAGTGACAGCGCGGATCATGGCTGAAACAGATGGGCCATTTGCGGAAGCACTACTCGCGAATGCGGGCGCAACCAATGGCGTGCAGGAAGGCTATTATGCCGAAAATGATCGCGGCCTCGTGGGCCGGGTCGTGCAAGTCGGGCAGCGGTCATCGCGCATTCTAAAAATCACTGATTTTAACAGCCGAGTCCCCGTCATGGGCGAAGCCAGCGGCCTCCGCGCAATCATGTTTGGTGGGCGCGATGGGCTAGGGCGGCTCACGGATTTGCCGGAGCAGGACGATTTCTTACCGAATGAGCGTATTCTCACCTCGGGCGAGGGCGGATTGTTCCCACGCGGTGTTGTGGTTGGGCATGTCCGCGGCAAGACCGATAAAGAAGTGCGGGTCGATCTTTCCATGCTGGCAGGGCAATTGAGCTATGTTCGCTTGAAGCCGACAATCACGGTTGCGCCGCCCGAAGCCTTTCCAGTGGAAACCGAAGTGGCTGATCTCGGCGAGGGAGATGGGTCGTGAACAGTTTGCGTGAAATCCCGGATTGGTTGGCCTTGCGTTGGGAAAATGCAAGGCCGCGTTCACGTTTGGTGATCGGCGCTTTTGTTGTCGCGATGATCGGATTGGTGGGTCTGACGCCTAAGTCTTTTTTCGGTGTACCTCTCGCCTGGCCCTATGTCGGCTTGATTGCCGCGGTTGGCTGGGGACGGTCCGGGCTCGGTTTTGGGCCCATGGTATTCTTGCTCTTATTTGGCTTCGCTCAAGACGCGTCGCAGGCCCCGTGGGGGAGTCATGGCTTAGCCAATCTGTTGACCTATGGGTTTTCGGCGATGGTCACTCAAATGGCGGATACCGAACGCACGCCGGTGCTCAGCTTCGCGCTGCCTGTGGTCACGCTGCTATTTGGGATCGGATTGGTCTGGCTGACCGCGAGTATTTCGTCCGGACACTTTGTCCGGGTCGCACCCATGCTGACCGCCTATTTCGCAACATTATTCGTGCACATGCTGATCTCACCTTTGTTTGATCTGGGCACACAAAGACATGCGATGGGAGGGGCCGGTCGATGAGTGGTAATCGTCCGATTGACGCTCTGTTCAACCGCCGCGCCGTGATTGCGGCGGGTGGCGGCGCTGCTCTGTTTGGCGGATTGATCGCGCGCCTGTTCCAGCTGCAAATCATGGAACATGAACGGTTCGAAGTGGCGGCGGCTGAGAATGGCGTCCGTTTGGATCTTGCCCCACCGCAACGCGGGCGGATTCTGGATCGGTTCGGTCGCGCGCTGGCGGCGCATCGCCAAGCCGGACGTGTTTCGATTGTCCGCGAACAGGCAGACGACCTGACCAAACTCCTTTCTGCGCTGTCGGAGCAGATCGAGATTTCACCAGAACGCCAGGCGCGGCTCATTCGCGATGCACGGCGTCAGGCGAGTTTCCAGCCCGTCACGGTCAAAAGCGAATTGTCCTATGAGGATTTTTCCCGGCTTGCTGTGCGCGCACCGAGCATGCCGGGTTTGCAAGTTGAGATGGCGGCGACGCGGTCCTATCCACGCGGGCGAGACTTTGCGCACGTGCTCGGCTATGTCGCCAAGGCCAGCGAAACCGATTTGGAGCGGCTCAGCGAAGGCGCCAATGCCCAGGAACGGGCTGCCATTCGACGCCTGTTCAAGCACCCGGACATGCGCACCGGTCGCTCCGGCGTGGAACGCTTCGCTGAGGAGTGGTTGCGCGGGGAAGCCGGGTTCCGCAAGCTGGAAACCAATGCCGCGGGCCGGATCATTCGAGAGTTTGACGATCCTACTCTGGCGCCGCGACCCGGTCGCGACCTCTATTTGACCGTCGATGCGGAATTGCAAAAATTTGCGATTGATCGATTTGGTGAAGAAAGCGGTGCGGCCGTCGTGCTGGACATTGAAACGGGCGACATCCTCGCTTTTGTCTCGACACCCGCCTTTGACCCGAACGATTTCGTCAATGGGATTTCGTCCGCCGATTACGCTGTATTGCGCGATGATGTGGAATATTCGCCGCTCTATCATAAAGCCTATGATGGGACGTATCCGCCAGGGTCGACTTTTAAGATGGTGGTTGCTGCCGCGGCACTGGAAGCGGGCGTGATTGATCCGCGAGAGCGCGTCTATTGCCCGGGCCATTATCGGTTCGGCAATAATACATGGCATTGCTGGAAGAAGCGTGGCCACGGTTCAGTGAATATGCATTCGGCGATTAAAGGCTCGTGCGACGTGTATTTCTATGAGGTCGCCAAGCGCATGGGGATTGAGCATCTCGCCGACTATTCCAAGCGGATGGGCTTCGGTCAGCGCTGGGAGCTCGGCTTGATGGGCGGCCGCAGCGGTGTGGTTCCGAATGATGAATGGAAACGCGCGGCCCGGGGTGAGCCTTGGTATGAAGGCGAAACCCTGAATATTGGCATTGGCCAAGGTCAGGTCTCGACCTCTCCGCTGCAATTGGCAGTAATGACCGCTCGGATCGCCAATGAAGGCAAGCTGATCACACCGCGGATCATCGGAGAGGGGCCACGCCCCGAGGCCGACATTCCGTTCGATGAGCCCATGGACCCTGAACACATGCAGCGCATGAAAGCAGCGATGTTTGGCGTGACATCGGAGGCAGGCGGCACCGCGCTCAGGTCTGGTGACCTTGGACTAGGCGGACCGCGCCTCGCCGGCAAAACGGGAACTTCGCAAGTTCGGCGGATTTCGGCGGCAGAACGCGCGACTGGTATTCTTAAAGGCGAGGATATTGATCGGCGTTTGCGCGATCATGCACTCTTTGTTGCTTATGCGCCGCATGATGATCCCAAATATGCGATTTCGGTGATTGTCGAGCACGGGGAAGGGGGCTCGAAAGCGGCTGCCCCTGTTGCGCGTGACATTCTTGCTGAGGCGCTTCGGATCGATTCCAGACGTGCACCCTCTTATACGCAGACAGCCTCTATCGGCGGCGGCACGACGGGCGGTGGAGCCCGGTAAGCATGGTTGCATTAAGTTCCAATTCCCTGGATTTCTCTCGTAAATCCTTTTTCACGCAGGTTCGGTCTCTGCCGTGGGGATTGATCTTGATGATTTGTGCGATGGCGATGATCGGCGTCGCGATCCTGCACTCGGCAACGTTCACCAATCCGGAAGAAGCCGGACTGCCCATGCGCCAAGCGGTGCGCTTTGCGATCGCATTCGGCGTGCTCTTATTCACAGCGCTGATTCCATTGCGATGGTGGTTTTGGGCGGCGTGGCCGAGCTATTTGGCGACTCTTGTTCTCTTAGTTGCAGTGGAATTCTTCGGATTTACCGGCGGCGGTGCGCAGCGCTGGGTTCAAATCGGGCCGATCGGCGTTCAGCCGTCGGAATTTATGAAAGTGACCCTGACCCTCGCGCTGGCGGCATATTATCATAAGCGTTGGAACGATTATTCGGGCGGGTTCCTGATCCACTTGCCAGCTTTAGCTTTGATCGCGATTCCGGCCGCATTGATTTTCCGCCAGCCAGATTTCGGAACAACCCTGGCTCTGTTTGCGTCCGGTGGGATATTGATCTTCCTTGCGGGCCTGTGGTGGCGCGTCATCACGGCGATTGCGGTGGCGGCCGTAGCCAGCATCCCCGCCATCTATTTCTTTGTTCTGCAAGACTATCAGCGAGAGCGTGTGGACACCTATCTGGCGCAGCTCACCGGCGCTTCAGTGAATGTCATGGATGATGGCTATCAGATCGAGCAGGCGAAAATCGCTATTGGATCAGGCGGCTGGACCGGCAAAGGCTATATGGAAGGCACACAATCGCAACTCGATTACATCCCCGAGCAGCACACGGACTTCATTCTCACCGTGCTTGCGGAAGAATTTGGCTTCTTGGTCACCAGTGGGGTGCTGTTGCTCTGGATGGTGATTTTGGGCTTAGGCTTGGTGATCGCGCTCAGGGCCGCGAGTCTATTCGCCAGATTTGCCGCCGCGGGGGCGGTGGCAACCGTGGCCTTCTATATCTTGTTCAATGTTGCGATGGTGTTGGGCCTGGTGCCTGTGGTCGGCGTTCCGCTGCCGCTCTTATCCTATGGTGGCACGGTGATGATCACCACGGCAGCCTGTTTCGGATTGGTCGGGGCAGTGCATTTGGGCCGCAAAGACCCGCTCAATTCGCGCGCCTAGGCGGCGACCTAAGCCCCGCATCATTCTTGCGCCTAAACCCAGTGTCCGCGTTGATTTTTGCGCCTCGACCACTAGTGTCGCGGAAAATTCACCTGGGAGAGAACTATTATGGCAGCGATCGGTCGCAAGACAGATACGTGGGGCTCGCGTTTCGGATTCATTATGGCCGCCGTCGGATCATCCGTCGGCTTGGGTAACTTTTGGCGGTTCCCGTTCACAGCGGGTGAGAATGGCGGTGGCGCCTTCATCGTCATCTATATCGCGTGTGTCATTCTATTTGGTTTGCCCGTCTTGATGGCGGAATATGGCATGGGTCGGAAATCCGGTATGTCCGCGATTGAAGGCGTTCACTCGCTCGCCCGTGCTGAAAGCAAGAGCGCGAATTGGGGCTTTGTTGGTTGGGTCGGATCGCTCGCCGCATTCTTTATCCTGACCTTCTATATGGTCATCTCGGCCTGGGTGATTGCGTTTATCCCGCAGGCCTTTTCGGGCACATTTGATGGATTCACAGCAGAAACATCAGGCGCTAATTTCGGTGAAACGATTGGAAATCGCGGGATGATCCTGGCCTGCCTCGGCGGATTTATCGCGGTCAATGTGATCATTATTGCACGCGGCGTCAAAGGCGGGATTGAGCGTGCAGCCTCCATTTTAATGCCGCTTTTCTTTATCTTGTTGCTCGGCATTGTCGGCTTTGCTCTGGCAAATGGTGACGCTGCACAAGCCGCCGCCTTCCTTTTGCAACCCGATTTTAGCAAGGTCACGTTCAGCACGTTCCTCGCGGCTGTTGGCCAGGCTTTCTTCTCGATCGGCGTCGGTTCGTGTTTGATGATCACCTATGGTGCTTACCTGTCGCAAGACACTAACATTCCCCGTTCATCTGCGATCGTTGCGAGCGCGGATACAATGGTGGCGCTGATTGCAGGTTTCGCGATTTTCCCAATCGTGTTTGCCTTTGGTGCCGATCCAGCAGGCGGACCGAGCCTGTTCTTCGTCTCACTGCCAATTGCTTTCGGATCTGAAGCGATGCCGATGGGGCATTTGATTGGCGGGGCCTTCTTTACGCTCGCACTCTTTGCGGCTTTGACCTCGTCTATTTCCTTGATGGAAGTCGGCGTATCCTGGCTTGAAGAGCGCCAAGGCGTCAATCGCTGGGGCGCGGCCCTCGGCGTCGGTTTTGTGCTGTTTATGATCGGCGCAGGTTATGTCTATTCGGCAGATTATATCGACTTTGCGGATATGATCACGGGTACGATTATGTTGCCGCTTTGTGGATTGCTTGTGGCGGTGTTCTCAGGCTGGGTCCTGAGCCGCGATATGCTCACCTCAGAGTTCGGCGAAGGCACGATTATGAACCTCTGGCGCTTTGCCGTTCGGTGGGTCGTGCCACCCGCCATTGGGATCATTCTGGTCTTCGGCATATGGGATCAAGTCTTTTGATTATGATCAATCGACCGAATTGAAACAAAAAGCCCCGCCTGTTTTGAGGCGGGGCTTCTTACATTGTGGTGTCCAAATTTTACTGGATAGGCGACAGCAATTCTGGCGCGGTGACCAGTTGGCGCACGCCGTGTGACTTGGTCTCATTAAAGACATTGCCGTCTTCCGCCCATTTATTGAGCGAATTGATGTCGACCTTCGCGCACATTGGACGCACGTTCCAAGTGACTTGAGCCGGTGAACAAACTTCCTGCGTATAGCTTGGCCCGGTGGTTGAGCCTGGGAAGGTCACGGGCGTACCGGTGTTCGCTGGGATCATGCCGGCCTGAAAGAAGCCGCCTTTTTCCTCGACCACGGCAGCCATCTTGGTGAAGTCGAGCGCGTTGGCGTCATTCACGACGAGGAAGGTCTGGGCTTCCACGCGCAATAGCGGGTCGGTACAGCCTTCAGGGACGCAGGCACCAAGACCTTCGCCGGGGGTCGCGTCACAGGTGGTGTGGACCCAATGCACTTCGATCGTTTGGCCCGGCACAACGCCTTTATAGGCGCCTGGTGCTGGGGTCAGCTCGGCCTCTGTCAGGTCGGCTGTTTCGTTACAGGCATAGCCACCATTATCGGTTGCATCGACGAAGACGCTAAAGCCCGGGCCTTGGTGCTCGGCATTGGTGTGCGTGTGAATGTTGCACAGGTTCATGGCGCTGGAGGGGGGGAGCCTTGGGGAAGGTCACGGTGTTCAGACCCACCACACTCGATATATCTCGAGGGGTTTGTGGCCCCATATCGAGGCATAGAGCTGGCGCGGTTTCTTCCACCACGTCCATGGCTTCTTCTACCGCAACCTCTACGGTCTCCTCGACCACCGCTGTCGTTGTGGTGTCCGTCTCGTTTGCCGTTTCGGTGGGGCTCGTATTCGCGCAAGCGCTCAAGGCCAGCGCCGCAGCGCCAGCCAGCCATAAGTTCTTCATATGTGTCACTCCCAAGTATGACCCTAAGGAGATGGTTCGACACACCAATAAGGCGAATATAAAATTTGTATGGATTTGATAGTCTTAGACAAATTCCATCAATAACTATCTGTGAGTCCGCAATTCGCGTCCAAACTCCCGCGTGGCTCGGATCAGCTTATCGACAATGCCGGGTTCCAAGCTGGAATGTCCTGCATTGGACACGACGTCGCGCCGAGCGCTCGGCCACACTTTGCTAAGCGCCCACGCACTGGAGAGCGGCGTCACCACATCATAACGTCCATGAACAATGCGTCCGGGGATGTCTTTGAGTTTCTCTTGTGCCTGTTCTAGCAGCCAACCATCTTTCGGGAAAAAGCCCTTATTGACGAAATAGTGGCATTCGATCCGGGCAAAGGCGTCAGCAAAATCGTCTTCCTCAAACCGTTTGGGACGACTGGTTGGGCCTTGAATTGTGATGGTCTCACCTTCCCAACAGGCCCAGGCTTTTGCGGCTGCGCGCCGGGCTTTGCGATCGTCGCCCGTCAAACGCCGATGAAAAGCATGCAGCAAATCATCCCGTTCAGCTTCGGGGATGGGCGCGACATAGCGATCATAAGCGTCCGGGAACAGACGGCTGGCGCCTTCCTGGTAGAACCATCGAACTTCACTGGCGGTCAGCAGGAAAATGCCGCGAAGGATCAAGCCGAGCGCGCGCTCTGGATGGGTGACGGCGTAGGTCAAGGCCAGGGTCGATCCCCAAGAGCCGCCAAACAGGACCCATTTTTCAATGCCAAGCTTTTCGCGAACCGCTTCCATGTCGCTGACCAGGCTCCAAGTATCATTGCCTTGCAGCTCAGAATGCGGCGTTGATTTTCCACAGCCGCGCTGGTCGACGAGAATGATGCGATACACGGTCGGATCGAAGAAGCGTCGCATTTCGGGGCTCGAACCCCCGCCCGGACCGCCATGAATGCCTATGACCGGCAAGCCGTCAGGATTGCCCGATTCTTCCCAGTAAATTTCATGGAGGTCATCAACGCGTAGGAAACCAGACCGGCGTGCCTCTATAGGTGGATAAAGTTTAAGCATTTTTTGCCTTTGTTCACGACCTCTTCACCTATCGGCTGTTAACATCTGAATAAAGGGTATGGACGGCGATTTTCTCATCTGTATGTGATATTACAGGCGAGGGTTGGTTTTTGGCAGGTGACGGTCGCATGCGTAGTGTACTTCTTTCTGTGATCTTGGCAGCTGGTTTGGGCGGCTGCGCAACGGTGTCTATGGTGGCTTCAGAAGCCATGGTTGAAACCAATCTGACCGAACAAGAAAGCAGTCTCAGCAAAGTCGCAAACGCTTACACGGATCAGGCAGAACGCAAGCATTGGGTTGAAGCCAGTAAAGGCTTTTTCGGTTTTGCCCGGGTGCTGATGGATGGCGCCAGCGAAGATGACACGAATAGTGACAATACTTATCTCGACAAAGTCACGCGTCAGAACGACACCCTATCGGCGCAAGTTGATTACATTCGTTCCGATATTGAAAGCGCTGCGCATGGCCTCGACGTGGCCACGATGGAAGTTGAGAAACTGTTTGGCACGGAACAAGCCGCTAAATCCTTGCGTGCCGATTTGGTCAGTTATGAGAGTGCTTTGGTTACCGCCAAGAAAGCACGTCGGACCTTTGTGACGGTCTTGTCCGAGTTGGATATGGATGACGCCAATTCAACAACTTATGCCCTGGCGCAATTCGATGCCAGCATCGACTCGGCCCGGGATGCGGCTGACAAGCTTGCAGACTATGCGGCCAATCGCAAATCTGCTGAAGCCGCGTCTTAGCCAAGTCTCGTTCCTTAAAGATCCAACATGGCTTGGTTCAGTTGCCAGGCATTTTCCATGATTTTTGATAGATGCTCGGTCCGACTGCGCGTGACGTCTGGGGTCCAAGCGACCTTGTCTTCAATATCGCTGGTCAGCGCATATTCCGGTTTTCCGTTGGCGAAATAGAGCGACTTCTTTTCCTCAAAAGAGAGATTGTCGGCTTTTTGATTGGTCGTTTGCGAGAGCAAAGCGAAATTGCCAATTGTGTCGACCAAGTCGCGGTGAACGGATTGGTTTGGCCAAGCATTTCTCCAAGGTGACTCTTCCGGCATGTTCTTAGGCAGCACGTGTTCCACCGTTGCGCCATTGTCTGGACCAAGCGCTTCACCGCCGGCGATTTCGGCATTCATCCGCAAGGCGATCGCGCGGCGCTGCGCGAAGGCGCCGAACCGGCTGCGCAGACGATTTGAAATTTCGCGCCGTTCTTCTCGCGATAAAGCGAGCGGGCCGCTATCCGATAAGAGCACACGTGGATTGTCGGCATTATCAGCAATCTTCTGGTAGCGGCGTGGGCGACTGCGTTGCTCCGTAATCGCCATCATCGCGCCATAAGCAAACCGCTCTAAGCTGCGGAAGAAAGACAAAGCGATTTCGGGGCTACCATTGTGATTGACCAGGAATTTCAAGGCCGGGGCGCGCCACAATTGGTGATCAATCAGCCGCAAATGGTTCAAACACTCTGTGACTTGCGGCGTCAGATTTCCGAAATTGCCTTTGCCTGTCGAGATGGTGACGTACGCATCCACATAGGCGGGGAGTTCTTTGCTTAAGAATTCCCGTGTGCCGCCGATGGAGCGATTGATCACGGCTTTGCGAAACTCGCTGGCGCCTTTACGGGTCTTGCGCGCATAGAGCGTGCTAATCTGATTGAGCAAATCATCGAAACCAGACCCACTCAATCGAGACTCATGTTCCGACCATTCGCGCGAATAGGCGTTCGCTTCTTCAGGCGTTAAATGAGCGTTCTCTAATAGATCTGTCTTGATGATATCATGTGTGTTCGGCGCTTTGCCGCGCGTATTCAGGACGCGGAACACATTATACCCCCCGTCCCAGTCTTCGACGACCACTTTCACCAGAAGGATCCGGTTCTTGATCGTCTCTGCCAATTCGCGTTGAGCCTCGGGTGACATATTCCGAACCGTCTTGATGAAATTCTCAAGATTGCGGGTCATCCGCCGCTGGCTTTCACTGTCATTTGGCTCGACATCTTTGCGCAACGCCGCGCCCCGCGTCTGGATCGCTTCGCGCAAATAGGGGCCGTCAATATGATTCAACGAAATCCGCCAGGTGGGCCCTGTCGTGTCGTCGCCATCATCCGCGATCATCGCGTGAATCTCATCCTTTCGGGCCTGGTCGGTTTCGGTGTCGCGCAAGACGGAGAGAAGAATGGTCAAAGTGGTGAGGCGCTGCTGTCCATCAACGATCAGGAATCGACCAGACGCTTCACGCACCAATACAATCGCACCGATAAAGTGGCTCTCACCGCTTTCGCTGGCATCATGTAAATCAGAAAGCAGTGCTTGAGCTTCCGAGATTTCCCACGAATAGCTCCGCTGATAAGGCGGCATGGCCATCTCGATGCCATTGCACAAAAGATCTGCCAAAGTACTTTCTTGAGCCCGAAGACCTTGTGTCATAACCACTCTACTTTCTATTGTCCCACCAACTTGAAATTGCAGGCTTAGACTTCAAACTGATCGCCTTCAATTGACAGTCTGCGGAAATTCATTCGGTTTCGACAAAAACGTAGCGAAGAGGTCACACGCCAATGAAATGGGCTAATCTACTGGTTAATGAAACGCCGTGTGCGGGCCTAATTGAAGGTGACACAGCGCGTTTGCACCCAGCGTCGGATGTGAAGGATATTTTGGCTGACCTAGCGGCGGCGGCGGAGACCGCGCGCGCGGGCGAGGTGGTGCCACTGGACAATGTCCATGTGCGGCAGCCCATTCTTCGCCCCGGGAAGATTCTTGGGATCGGCTTGAACTATGCAGCGCATGCCAAAGAGTCTGTCTCTTTTGTCAAATCGACGCCGGCGAGTGTGCAAAAATGGTTCAACAAGCAGTCTACCGCCGCCAATGGACCATATGATCCGGTGCATCTGCCCAGCGTCTCTGAGCAGCTGGATTACGAGGCCGAATTGGTGGCGATCATTGGCAAAACCGGACGGCATGTCCCTGAAGATCGTGCGCTGGAAATGATTGCTGGCTATTGCTGCGGCTGCGATGTTTCGGTGCGTGATTGGCAGCGGGCAAGCCAAACGATGATTATGGGCAAAGGCTTCGACACGCATGCCCCCTTCGGGCCCTATCTAGTAACGCCGGATGAGATTGAAGATTTTAGTGCGTTAAATGTGCGCGGCTCAGTCAATGGTGAGTTGCGTCAGAATGGGTATGCGCGCGACATGGTGTTTTCCTTGCCGCAGCAGATCGCCCATCTCTCCAAAGCGTTCACCTTAGAGCCAGGCGATGTCATATTTACCGGCACACCAGCAGGCGTGGGCGCCGGGTTCGATCCGCCGAAATGGCTGAAAGCTGGCGACCGAGTCCGCGTCGAAATTGAAGGCTTAGGATTTATCGAAAACGAGATCGTGCGAGAATCGGGTGAGCTTGTTCTCAAATAGCGATTCCGGATAAGGGTCAGACATGAGAGACAGGCTGAAAGTTACCGGTGCAAGCCTCGTCATTTTGCTCGGCGCATGTGGTGCCGCGGAGCAGGGGCAAAGCCGTGAAGAGGTCATGGTGCAGCCTGACGAGTTCGCATTGCGTCCCTGTGCCTCGATTCATCAAAGCCCCTGTACATTGGTGGTCGCCGGCGGCAAGCGAATCTTGTTCGGAGCGCCCGCAGGTGTGGCGCAGTCTCAGTCGTCCGCAGATCTTAGCCAGCTCGACGCTATGGTCGTGTTTTCACTCACAGCGCGCGACCTGGAGGGGGTTGATGAAGTCCGCAACGTCTCTTGGCATGCGGGACGCACGGAGCCGCTCTTGGTGATCGGTCCGACCGGGATCGAGGACGTCGTCACGGCGCTGAACAAGGCTTTCGAACAATCCGATGCTTTATATGTTGTCGAGCACGGCATCCCTGCCGGGGGGTATGACGCGGCCATTCTGACAGCGCGTGTGGCCCAGAGAGAATCGCTGGTGTTCGATACCGGAGATCTAAGCGTGACACGGGCCGACTATGGTTATCGCATTGCCTATCGCGCTGATGGCAAGACGTCGGTTGTGGCCCTGCAGGAATGTCAGGCGGAGGACGAGCGGGTGGTGCCAGACCCAGCGGTCGAGCGACACGTCACCATAGCTTGCGCGGGCGATGCGGGCGACCATAGCTGGCCTTTGCGCGAAACCGTCTTCATCGTCAAAAACTAACTGTCCAAAAAAAGCAACGGGGTCCCGGTTTATGCGGGACCCCGGTCTCCCCCGAGACGCCCCCATCCGGTCAAACAGTGACCGTGGACCGTAGGTGTGCCGGGATTTGTTCTTCGGAGTAGAGGTCGCTGAGAACGCTGTCAAACGCGACGCTGCGAGAA
The DNA here is from genome assembly GCA_013213825.1 of Henriciella sp. Taxonomy (GTDB): domain Bacteria; phylum Pseudomonadota; class Alphaproteobacteria; order Caulobacterales; family Hyphomonadaceae; genus Henriciella. The sequence continues at coordinate 15,295 of JABSQA010000022.1, read as the reverse complement.
TCAGAACGAATTTTACGATTGAGAATCTCACTGTGTCCTGTTGGTCACGGAATTCCCTTGACAGGTGAAATATATTAAATTAGTTAGAAAACTAACAAAAATAGGAAGCGATCATGTTCACGAGAAGAAACATCTTAATGACGGGGGGCGCGGCGGCGCTTAGCGGGGGTGTCGGTGTCGTCGGTGCCGCACGTGGACCGGGGCTTGCCAAAGCACGGGCGCCTTGGAAACAAGTTGGCGAGAGTTTTGGAGATCCGCGCCTAGATGCTTTGGCTTACGCCATTCTGGCGCCCAATCCGCACAATCGCCAACCTTGGCAGTTCGACTTGGTTGGAGAGGATCGTATCGATATTTATGTCGATCTGGACCGACGCTTGCCGCACACAGATCCATATGATCGCCAAATCACCATTGGCTTTGGGTGTATGATGGAGTTGCTGCGTATCGCAGCCGCAGAGAAGGGCTATACCGTTACGGAGTCTCCGTTTCCGGATGGCGATGCCTATCCACGGCTGAATGGCAATCGCATCGCGCAGGTTCAGTTCACGCAAGCGGCAGACACGCCAAAAGATCCACTCTTTGCGAACATCTTAGAACGCCGCTCTACGAAAGAGCCGTTCGACACCGATCAGCCGGTATCTGAGGCGACGCTGGCCGATGTGATTGCAGGCGGACAGGGGGCGCTCGAAATCGGCGGAACACTCGATACCGACAAGCGTCAGCGGATTATCGACCTCGCTTGGCAAGGATTTCAAATCGAGCTTGCAACTGATGTGACACGTCGCGAAAGCGTTGACTTAATGCGCATCGGCAATCGTGCCGTTGTCGAGAATCCGGATGGGATCGACATGGGCGGCATTCCCATGGGCCTGTTCAAGATGACCTGGATCGTCACCCATGAAGGGCTCGATACGCCCGGCAGCACGGCGTATAATGAAGGCTTGAAAATGTATGAGCCGATCATCCACTCAGCCCAGGGGTTTGTTTGGATCAAAGCCGACGCCAATACCCGTCTTAGCCAGCTTCAGGCCGGGCGCGCCTGGGTGCGGATGAATCTTGCTGCCCAGCAGGCGGGTGTATGTGTGCATCCTCTGAGTCAAATCTTGCAGGAATTTCCGGAAATGGCAGAGCCGTATGAAGCCATTCGCGATGAACTCAATGTGGGCCCCGATGGGGTCATCCATATGCTGGGTCGGATCGGCTATACAAAGTTTCCATCAGCAAGTCCGCGTTGGCCGCTGGAGAGCAAGCTGATAAGCTCTTAGGCATGAGCGATTCTGATCCAGCGACCCAGATTTTCACCCTGTTCAATGAGATTGGCATCATCAATCAATTGGCCACGAGTCGGTTTGCGCGGGCTTTGGCGCCGGACCTCAATCCTTCTGAATTTGGCGTCTTGAATCATTTTGTCCGCCTGGGCGATGGCAAGTCGCCGTCCTACCTCGCCAAAGCCTTTCAAATGACCAAGCCGAGCATGACGGCGATTTTGGGCAAGCTGCAAAATAAGGGCTATATCGAAATAGCGGGCAGTGCGGATGACCGTCGTCGGAAGATCGTTTCGATCACCTCAGCTGGCCGAAAAGCCCGTGAGCGCGGGATTAAGGCGATGGCCCCGCTCGCCGCGATTGTCGTTGAACAGCAGGACATCTCCAAATTGGTGAAAATCATTCCAGTTTTGCAAACGTTGCGCGAATTCCTCGATGCAGAAAGAAATGCTGTAGACGGACTAAGCTGACGCTTGGCAAAGCATGCGAATTAACTCTATTGCTACGAATTCGTTAACGTTTGGCGAATATTTGTTAAGGATATTGTGGCGACAGGGGCTGGGAATTGCTGGTTGCCTTGTACTTTATGATCTACGCGTTGATCGGCGCGGGCGCAGGCTGGGGCTTGTTCTCTTTTGCGGCGGTCGGACTCCCATTGGCGATCGGGGGTGGCGCTATCATTACGGCTTTGCTCGGACAGGTGCACCTGTTTGCGACAAGCGGGTCTGATTCGTCGGAGCTTGAGGATCGAATCGAAGCATTAGAAGTGATCCAAAAAAGTACCAATGAACGTGTGGAAATTGTGCAGGCGCGCACCAGCGCCGTCGAAACCACCGTTAAGCAAGAACTGGCGGAGCGACGTGACGCTTTGGTCAGTGAAATGCGCCAATTGGAAACGCTGATCGAACGCCTATCGCGCAGTTTTGAGACTAAATTGGCGGATGCTGAAACAGCCGGCGAAGTGGCGCCGCAAGAGGATTTGGTCCTGCGCCGTGTGAAAGAGGCGCTGGAAGATGGTCGCGTCGATTTGCACTTACAGCCGATCGTGTCGCTGCCCCAGCGCCGGGTCGCGTTCTATGAAGGTTATACCCGTCTGCGCGATGCCGATGGCTCTTTGATTCTACCGGCTGAATTTCTTGATGCGGCGCGTCGCGCCAATCTTCTCGGCGTCGTCGACAATATGATGCTGTATCGGTCGGTTGAAGTGGTACGGCGCTTAGCAGCGCGGGACCGACGGGTTGGAGTATTCTGTAACGTCTCGTCACACTCGCTTGAAGATCCTCACTTTTTTCCATTCTTCTTGAATCATATGGAACAAAATCGCGACCTTGCGGGGGCCTTGATTTTCGAAATTCATGCCAGTCGATTTGAGCACCGGTCAAAGCAAATGCGCGAAGCGATGGAGCGCCTCACCGCCCTCGGATTCCGCTTTTCCATTGACCATGCTGAGACGATTGAGATCGATCTGCCGCGCTTGCAGGATGCCGGTATTCGCTTCGTAAAACTGAATGGCGGCGATATGATTGATCAGTTGCGCGACCCCTTCGGACCGCGGCCAATCTCGTCTGTAGAGCGTAAGATTTCTGGCGAAGAGGTTGCCGCGATTTGCTCGCGTTACGGTGTCACCCTCATTGCCGAGAAAATCGAAGAGGAAGTCAGTGTCGTCGAAGTGCTGGAATATGGCATTCCATACGGCCAGGGTCATATTTTTGGTGCGCCACGTCCGATCAAATCTTCATTGATGGAAGAAACCGCACCACCCATCGAATTGGTGCGTATGCTCACCGCGCGCGCTTCTTAGATTGACGTGATCTCCCGCGCCGCATAACTCGCGGACATGACTGAGACACTCTTTCCAAGCGGGCTCGCCGCGATTGCTGACCAATATGACGCTATCCTCTGTGATGTTTGGGGCGTCATTCATAATGGACGCTATGCCTTTGATGAAGCGTGCGAGGCCTTGGTACGGTTTCGCGACCAAGGTGGCGCCGTCTGTTTGATCACAAATGCGCCCGTGCCGAAAGCGCAAGCCATTCGCTATTTTGACCCGCTTGGCGTGCCGCCAGAAGCCTATGATGATTGCGTCACGTCTGGAGATGCGACTCGCGAAGTGTTGGGCCAAATGTCCAGCGATGTGTTCTGGCGGATGGGCGCCGATTCAGGCTGGGAGTATGATAAATTCCTCTATGAGGGATTGGATCTGCAATTCGGTGATGCGCGCAGCTCCGACACGATTCTCTGCATTGGCTTTGAAGACCAGGTGAATGATCACCCAGATGATTATCGGGATCGTCTAGCTGAGGCCGCGGATCGCGACATGCAGATGATCTGCGCCAATCCGGATATTCGCGTCCGCGTAGGGGAGCAGCTTTATTGGTGTGCTGGCGCACTCGCCCAGGTGTTTGAGGAAGAGGGCGGGACCGTCATTTATCCCGGCAAACCGCACGCCCCGATTTACGAATTGGCGCTGGATAAGCTCTCCGATCTCGGCGTCGAACCCGCCGCGGAACGGGTGCTCTGCATAGGCGACAGTCCAGCCACAGACATGAAAGGCGCACTACAGCGCGGCTATTCTGGTCTCTATGTTGGCACCGGACTAAAAGAGCATGGCGCGAATTTCGAGCAAGAGGTGGTCGACCTGCTGAGCGAGTATGCGGTCAGCGCAAAATGGGCGATGCCGAAACTCACATGGTGACGAAACCTGAAACACATTGTAACAGGCCGTGAGCGAAAAACGGAGACTGATCCGAAATGACCTATAAAGAAGGTTACAAGTACGAGGATCTGGAGGTCGGTATGACCCACCAGACCGAACATACGATTACCGAGAAAGACATTGAGCTCTTTGCCGAAGTGTCGGGGGATCGCAATCCCCTTCACTTGGACGAAGAGTTCGCCAAGCAAACGCAATTTGGCCAACGCATTGCGCATGGCGCGCTCACAGCGAGCTATATCTCCGGCATTCTCGGCAATGACTTGCCTGGGCCAGGGTCAATCTTTGTCGGCTTGAATATGCGATTTCGTCGGCCGGTCCTGATTGGCTCTTTGGTGATTGTCAAAGTTGAAGTCACGGAAAAGCAAGACCGGACGAGCCGGGTGACTCTAAAAGTCTCGTGCAATGTCGATGGCAAAGCGGCGATTTCTGGCGAAGCCATAGTCATGGTGCCGAAGCGAGACGCCTAAATGACAGTGATTGCCCATTATAAAGATGTGCCTGAGTCCGCGCGCGGACATTCAGTCGCTTTGGGCAATTTTGATGGGGTGCATGCTGGACATCGCGCCGTGATTGAGGGGGCGATTGCCGCGGGTGCGCCGCTCGGGGTGGCCACATTTGAGCCGCCGCCACGACAATTCTTCCGGCCTGATGACCCTCCGTTTCGGATTTATCGCCCGGCGCGGCGCAATGCCCGTTTGGCAGAGCTCGGCGCGAAGGCAGTGTATGAATTGCCCTTCAATGCTGACATGGCGGCGATGACGGACGAAGACTTCGCCCGCGACGTGCTCAAGAATGGCATTGGCGCGGCGCATGTCACCGTTGGCTTTGACTTTCGCTTTGGTCGTGGTCGCATGGGCGATGCCGGGCGATTGGCCTCGCTCGGCCGGGCGCTCGGGTTTGGCGTCACGGTCATCGAGAAGATTGAAGCACTGGGCGCCAAAGCCTCTTCGACGGCCATTCGCGAAGCGCTGATTGCGGGTGAGCCAGAAAAGGCCGCCGAAATTCTCGGTCATGACTGGATTGCTGATGGCACCGTTGAGCATGGCGAGAAACGCGGGCGTACGATTGGGTTCCCGACCGCAAATCTGCATCTGGGCGAGCTCATCCATCCGCGTCATGGCGTCTATGCCGTTCGGGTCCGCCTGACTGGGGAACAGGCTTGGCGGGGCGGCGTGGCCAATTTTGGCCGCACGCCAACCACGGGCATTCGCGACCCTCTGCTCGAGACGTTCATCTTTGACTATGATGGCGACATTTACGGCCAGCATTTGGAAGTCGCTTTGGTTCGATTCCTGCGGCCAGAGCTAAAATTCGATGTGCTCGACGATATGGTCACGCAAATGCACAAAGATGTTGAGACCGCACAGCATCATCTGGCGGGATGACAGGGGCTGCGAGCCCTGCTAAGCGGGCCTGATGAAACGGGCAGCAATCATATCTATTATTCGAATTAGCGGCCCGGTCGCCCGCTCCACTTAGAGCTCGCGGCCGGGGACCTATTGCTTAGCCCTTTCTTCACACGCTGATCCGAAGACGTCCAAATGGCCGATACTGACAAACCGAAAAAACCTGAAAACCCGTACAAGGACACATTGTTCTTGCCGACCACCGATTTCCCGATGCGCGGCGGCTTGCCAAAAGCCGAGCCGAAATGGATCGAGAAATGGGATGAGATGAAGCTGTATGAGCGCTTCCGTGCTGATGCCAAGGCGCGCGGCGCGGAGCCCTTCATCCTGCATGATGGCCCGCCTTATGCGAATGGTCCGATCCATCTCGGCACCGCGATGAACAAGATCATCAAGGATATCATTGTCCGCAATCATCAGATGCGCGGCTATGATGCGTCGTATCTTCCAGGTTGGGACTGTCACGGCCTGCCAATCGAATGGAAAGTGGAAGAACAATTCCGCTCCAAAGGCCGGACCAAGGATGACGTCCCCGGCGACGAATTCCGCCGCGCCTGCCGGGAATACGCAGCCGAGTGGATTGAGGTCCAAAAAGCTGGGTTCCGCCGATGCGGTGTCGAAGGCGAGTGGGACGACCCATACCTGACCATGAATTTCGAGTCTGAAGCAGCGACCGTGCGCGAATTCCTGCGCGTCGCCATGGGCGGCCGCTTGGTCCGCGGGGCGAAACCAGTGATGTGGTCCCCGGTTGAGCGGACGGCTTTGGCGGAAGCTGAGGTGGAATATCACGACCGCAAGGTGCCGGTGATTTGGGTGAAGTTTCCGGTGAACGTCAGCAAGACGTATAAAGACCCCACCCCAATAGACACTTCAGGACACTACGATGGTGTCGAGCATGCGAGCGTTGTGATCTGGACCACCACGCCATGGACGATCCCGGCCAACCAGGCTGTGAGCTTCAATTCCGGCATTCAATACTCATTGTATGAGGTCGAAGAAGTCATGTCGGCTGAGGAGCTTGGCTTCGCACCTTACGTGAAAGAAGGAGAGCTTCTAATCATCGCTGATGCCCGCGTGGAGGAGGTTATGAACGGTGCGAAAGCGACCAAATATCGTCAAGTGATTGACCTGCCGGTGGAAGATATCGTTCAACACCTTGTTTTGTCACATCCGCTCGCGGATCTGGACCCGTTCTTCCAGCACGACATCCCAATGCTCGCCGGAGACCATGTCACCGATGATGCCGGTACCGGCTTCGTCCATACCGCACCGGCCCACGGCGAGGATGACTTCAATGTCTGGGTTGAATCCGGTCGCACAACGCAGCAGATCCGCCAGATCGTCGATCCAGACGGCTGCTACACGGACGACGTTCCTGAACCCCTGCGCGGGCTGGATATCATCCGTACCTCTGGCAAGAAGCGCGGGGAGCAAGGCAAGGCCAATCCGGAAGTTATTCGCCTCCTTGCCGAGAGCGGGAACCTCCTGGCGCGCGGCATGACCAGCATTCGCGACGCCCATTCTTGGCGGTCAAAAGCGCCGGTGATCCGTCGTGCCACGCCGCAATGGTTCATCGCTATGGACACGCCCGGCAAAGACGGCTCGCGGCCCCTGCGGGAGATGGCGCTTGAAGGAATCGAACAGACCAAATTCGTGCCGCCGACCGGCTATAATCGCTTGAAAGCCATGGTTGCAGATCGCCCAGACTGGCTGATCTCTCGCCAGCGCAATTGGGGCGTGCCGATCACGCTGCTGGTCAATGAGAAAGGCGAGCCGCACACAGCTGCAATGAGCGAAGCCGATGCGGCTGCCGTGAACGAGAAAATCCTCGCCAAAATCCGCGAAGAGGGCGTTGAAGGCTGGTTCTCTGCTGAGGTCAGCGACTTCCTGGACGATCCGGCCGGCTGGGACAAAGTCAATGACGTGCTCGATGTCTGGTTCGATTCAGGCACCACGCACGCTTTTGCGCTGCGCGATCGCGGCATCATTGATGATGAGACCGGTGTTGCGGATGTTTACATGGAAGGCTCTGACCAACATCGGGGTTGGTTCCAATCCTCCTTGCTCGAAAGCTGCGCCACACGCGGCATGGCGCCGTTCAAACAAGTCGTCACGCACGGTATGATTGTCGATGGCGAGGGCAAGAAAATGTCCAAGTCGATCGGCAATACGATCGACCCGGCGGACTTTGCCAAACAATATGGCATTGAGATCTTGCGTCTCTGGACCGCCAGCGCTGACTATACCGAAGACCTCCGCATCTCGGATGAGATCATCAAGGGCGCGGTCGAGAATTATCGCCGCTTGCGCAACACGATGCGGTATCTCTTGGGCGCGCTGCATGGCTATACGCCCGGCGAAGCGGTTCTGCCGGTGGAAATGCCCAGCCTCGAAAACTGGGTCCTGCACCGTTTGGCAGAGCTCGATGAGCTGGTGCGCAAAGCCTATGAAGAGCATGACTTTAAGCGCGTCATGGCGGCCTTGCTCAACTTCTGCTCTGTAGACTTGTCAGCGGTCTATTTCGATATTCGCAAAGATAGCCTCTATTGCGATGCGCCGAGCGATGTTCGTCGTCGCTCCGCCCGCACCGTCATGGCGGCGATCTTAGAGCGTCTTTTAGCCTGGCTGGCCCCGATCATGCCATTCACAACCGAAGAAACTTTCTTGATGAGTGTGTTTGCCGACCGGGCTGACAGTGTCCATTTGCTGCAATTCCCCGAAACGCCGCTCGACTGGAAAGATGAAGACCTGGCCGCGCGCTGGGAGAAAATCTTCCGCGTGCGCCGCGTGGTCACTGGTGCGATTGAGATTGAGCGCAAAGAAAAGCGGATCGGCTCGTCGCTCGAAGCCGCGCCGAAAGTCTTTATCGCTGATGCAGACTTATTGGCCGCTTATGAGGGCGAAGTGGCGGAGGACATCTTCATCACGTCACAAGCCGAGCTGGTCACCGAAGCTGCGCCAGCGGACGCCTTCCGTTTGCCCGAAGAAGCCAGCGTGGCCGTATTACCGGGTCAAGCGAGCGGTGTGAAGTGCCTTCGGAGTTGGAAATATTTCGATCCAGCCGGCGCAGATCCGGAGTTTCCGGATGTGACACCCCGCGATGCCGCTGCTATTCGGGAGATCAGAGGTAATTCATGACCAAAAGCTTCCGCAATGGCCTTTTCTTTCTGATTCCAACCATTGTGCTCCTGGACCAGTGGAGCAAAGGGCTGATCCTGAACGAGCCGACTTTTAATGCGCTTGGCTGTTTGGATCGGACGGAACGCTGTGGGCATATCGATGTTCTGCCCTTCTTCGACCTACACATGGTTTGGAATCGCGGAATCAGCTTTGGAATTGGTCAATCGGAAGGGATTATGCGGTGGTTATTGGTCATCCTGACCACCGCAATTGCCATTGGTTTTACGGTCTGGCTGCTGCGCGCCTCCCGCCGTTTGACCGGGATCGCCCTGGCCATGGTGATTGGCGGTGCCTTCGGCAATGTGATTGACCGCGTTCGATTTGGCGCCGTCGTCGATTTTCTCGACTTTAGCGGCATATTGCGGCCATACTTTTTCAATTACGTATTCAACGTCGCGGATGCGGCCATTTCTGTAGGTGCGGTCTTGCTCTTTGCGGACCAGTTCCTAATGTCGCGACAAGACAAAGCGGCTGGGGCCGTAACTGAAGACGAGGCGAGGACACCTCAATGAAAACCGCTCTTTTGATTTCGACTTTAATCGCCGGCACGTTGGTGTCTGGCTGCGCCGCTTTAGGCGGCAGCAACAGTCCGGACGAATTCCGGGTTGTGAAGAAAGCGCCCTTGGTGGTGCCGCCAGATTATAGCTTGCGGCCGCCGGAAGCGGGTTCAGGCACACCGTTTGAAGTGGACGAAACCCGCGCTGGAACGGCGTCGGCCTTTGGCAGCGATATTGGCACCAATGCCAGCGCGTCGGAGCGCGCTCTGGTCGCTTCGGCCGGCGCGAATGCGGTAAGCCCGGTCATTCGTGAGCAAGTCGACTGGGAAGAAGCCGCCATTATTCGCAAGTCTTCCCGCGTCTCTGACCGAGTCATGACCACGGATGGGTCTGAGCTGACGGAACCTGACAGCGCCACGGGTGGCGGTGACGTTCAAATCGCACGCGGCAGCGGCGAACGTATCAAACTGCCTGGAACCTAAGGCAATTTTTACCTGAACATTGAGGCACGTACGGAGGAATTATGAAATATTGGATATCCGGCGGGCTTGCCGCCACGGCTTTGATTTGCGGCACCGCGCTCGCAGACAGCGCGGACGAGGCCTGGGCACCTGAAACGTTCACGCTGAACAATGGTATGGAAGTGGTGGTCCTGCCCGACCATCGCGCGCCTGTTGTGACCCATATGGTCTGGTACAAGGTCGGCGCGGTTGACGAAGATCCGGGCAAATCCGGCATCGCGCACTTGTTTGAGCACGTCATGTTCAAAGAAACCGACGATCTTGAGGATGGCGAGTTTGACTCGACAATCTCCCGCGTCGGTGGCCAGCACAATGCGTTCACCAGCTGGGACTATACCGCTTACTATCAGCGCGTCGCCAAGCAGCATCTCGGCAAGATGATGGAACTCGAAGCCGAGCGGATGACCGATCTGATCATCGATGAAGATCCTGAAGGCAGCTTCATTACGGAGCGCGACGTCGTCAAAGAAGAGCGTCGGCAGCGGGTCGATAATAATCCTGGCGTGATCCTACAAGAGCGCGTTCTCGCGGAGTTTTGGAAAGATCATCCTTATGAGATCACCGTGATCGGTCGGATGGATGAGGTTGAAGCGCTTACCCCACAAGACGGAATCGATTTCTACAAAAAATATTATTCGCCCGAGAACACCATTCTCGTAGTTGCAGGCGATGTCACCGGCGATGAAGTTCGCGCCTTAGCGGAAGAGCATTATGGCAAGATCGAACCATCGGGCCTCGTCGACGGCACGCGCAAATGGGCAGACGTCCCAGCGCTGACGGAAACCAAAGAGCTGTCGCATTCAGATCCGAAAGTGCGTCAGCCGGTTTGGTATCGCTACTATAATGGCACCAGCCAATTACGCGATCGTGACTTTTCCCTGGCCTTAGATGTCGGTTTGGACGTCCTTGGCGGCGGCAATACCAGCTTGCTCTATGTTGCTTTGGTGGAAGAGCAGAAGGTTGCGGTGAATGCCGGCACGTTCGCTTGGACCGGTCTGCATGATGATGGCCCAGCTGTGATCTACGCAACGCCAAGCCCCGGCGTCAGTATGGAAGAGCTCGAAGAAGCGGTGATGGCAGAAATCACCAATCTGCTGGAAGCTGGCTTTAGCGACGAAGATGTCGAGCGCGTGCGCAATTCCATGGCTGCATCGGCGATTTATGCCAGAGACAATCAGCAAAGCATGGCGCAATTGTTTGGCAGCTGGATGGCGATTGGTGGGTCGATTGACGATCTTATGAACTATGAAGACGACATCCGGGCGATCACCACCGAACAGGCCATGAGCGCCGCACGGCAAGTCTTTGCCGCGGATAATAATTACATTGAGGCGCATTTGCTGCCCGAAGACGGGGAGTTTTAATCATGCGAATTTCTTTTCTATTTAGCTCAGCGGTCGCCGCGATCGCACTCTCTGCTTGTGATGTTTCGGTTACGATCGATGATCAGGCTGGCACCGATGGGTCCACACTCGACGTTGAAGTCCATGACGGTGAGTTTGCAACCATTCAGCAATTCACCACACCTGGCGGCGTCTCGGTTTGGTTGGTGGAAGAGCCTTCCATCCCAATCCTGTCACTTCGAATGGCTTGGCATGGCGGCGAAACCATGGACCCGGTCGGACAAGAGGGACTGACCAATGCCATGGTCTATCATATGAATGAAGGTGCCGGAGAGCTTGATACGCAGGCCTTTTTCAAGGGTATGGAAGAGCTGAATATGAGCTTTTCTTGCGGATCTTCGACCGAGAATGTCTTCTGTAATGCGTCTATGCTGACGGATAATGCTGAAGACTCCTTCGGCATGATTGCTTTGGCTTTGACAGAACCGCGATTTGACGATGGCCCGTTTGAGCGGTTCCAGCGCGAGCAAGAAGTCAGCCTGCAAACCCGGGAAACGAATGCGCGCTATCTTGCGACACGCGCTCGGGCGGCCGCTTTGTATCCCGACCATGCTTATGCCCGCGAAACCAGCGCTGAAAGCCTTGCAGCGATTACGCAGGACGCCATGCGGGCACAGAAAGACCTGTTAATGGTCAAAGACGGTATGATGGTCACAGCGGTTGGCGCGATGTCGCCTGAACAGCTCGCGCCGTTGATCGATGCTGCGGTGGTGGGTCTGCCGGATTCAAGCCAGGTTGCAGAGACCGAAGATGTTATTCTCGCTGAGGCGAGCGCTGAACCTATTACAGTGGCGCTTCCGCAACCGCAAAGCTTGGTGACGTTTGTCGGCCCCGCTATGCGTCGCGAGAATCCTGATTTCTATACCGCGGTTGTCCTCAATTACACATTTGGCGGTGGCGGGTTCCAAAGTCGTCTGATGCAAGATTTGCGGGTCGATAAGGGCCTGACTTATGGCGTCTACACATCGGTAAATGGCGGTGAAAAGCTGCAAACTTGGAGCGGCGGCGGTCAAACCAAGAATGAGAGCGCGGGTGAGTTTATCGCGGGCGTTAAAGAGAATATGGAGAAAATGGTCGCTGACGGGATGACCGAGCTGGAGCTCTCCGATGCGAAAGCCTATCTGACAGGATCGTATCCACTCGGTTTTGACTCGAATGCAAAGATTGCCGGCCGGATGATGGGCGTTCGCCTCGACGACTTGCCGGTCGACTTTTTCGACAAGCGCAATGCGATGATCGAGGCGGTTACGCTGGAAGATGTGAACCGCGTCGCTGCGGAATATCTCAATCCCGAGAATTTCACCTTCGTTGTGGTCGGTGAACCGCAAGGCCTGGACGGATAAGTCTTGGCCGGGATGACGAACTTCGAGAAGGCGCAGGACGGATCCCTGCGCCTTTTTGTTATCATAGTTCCCGCCGCTGTCTTTATCAGCGCCGCGGTTGCTAGCCTGGTCAATCTCGATGCCTTTTTCGCATTCGCAAAAGGCCTCAATGATTGGATCCTAGATACGTTCTCTACGGTGATTTCCTGGGCCGTGTTCGGCTTTGTGCTGACGTGTCTGGCCGTGGTCGTGTCGCCTTTAGGCAAAGTCACAATTGGCGGTCAGGGCGCCCCACGAACGCTGAAGCCGTGGAGCTGGTTCTCGATTACGCTGTGCACAACGATTGCCATCGGGATCCTTTTCTGGGCGATGGCGGAGCCGCTTTATCACCTCTATGATCCCGGCGGTGCTGCGCGGGGGATCGGGCCGGGCAGTGAGGCGGCGATACAATTCAGCCTGGTCAGTCTATTCATGCATTGGACGATATCGCCTTATGCGATCTACACTGTCGCAGCGCTGACCTTTGCGCTCGCCTATCATAATCTCGGTAAGCCTTATTCGGTTTCTGGACCTTTTATTGCCTTGCTCGGAAGACCCCTCCCAAATCCCGTGGCGGCCGGATTGGATGCAGCTATCCTATGGGCGCTGGTCATGGGCATGGCCGGGTCGCTCGGGGCGGGCATGTTGATGCTGTCAGGTGGTGTCGCGGATCTCACCGGTCTGACCAGCGGTCCGCTCACACTGGCATTGGTTGCCGGTGCGATTGCGATTGTCGTTCTGATCAGTTCTCTAACAGGACTCATGCGCGGCATCCGAATTCTGTCCGAAGCCAATACCTGGTTCTTTTTTGCGCTCATCGCCTTCATTGTCGTGTTCGGCCCATTCCGAGATATGCTGGTGCAAGGCGGGCAGGCGGCCATCGGCTATGTCGGAGGCTTTCTGGATCGGTCTTTAATGATCGGATCGGCGAGCGGAGACCAGGAATGGGCAAAGAGTTGGACCACATTCTATTTCGCCAATTGGCTCGCTTGGGCACCTGTGACGGCCATGTTCCTCGGGCGGATAGCTCGAGGTTATAGCGTCCGCGCATTTGTTTTGGTCAATCTCGTCCTGCCAGCTTTGTTCTCAATGGTTTGGATGAGCGCCTTTGGTGTCTTTGCAATGGAGACGGATTTTGCAAATGCGGGTGCTTTGAAGGACACGCTTGATGCAACCGGTCCTGAATCGGTGATGTTTGCCGCGCTAGACTATTTGCCGCTAACAGCGGTGATGATCCCGGCTTTGCTGCTCGTCTCATTCATTTCTTACGTTACGGCCGCTGACAGCAATACCGAAGCCATTTCGCAGATATGTAAAACCCATACGCATGAGATGACAGAGGTTGATGAAACCGAACCAAGTGCGCCGCGGCTGAAAATCCTCTGGGTCATCCTGATTTGCGTGATGGCGTGGATCATGGTCGCCTTTAGCGGCATTGATGGGGTGCGGATGTTGTCAAATGTCGGTGGGTTGCCTGCTTTATTCATCGTCTTGGGGCTGCAAGCCTGTTTGATCCGCATGGTATTCCAAGCCAACGCGCTCCATCGCGCGCGTGATACAGCGCCGGGGATGTGATAAGAACGGCGCGGGAGGACAGTCTATGAAACAGGTTGCACTTGCTATTGGTTTTGCGTTTCTCGGTACATCGGCTTGCATGCACACGTCATCAGATGCTGAGATCATTGTTTCACCGAGAGATGATGCGATGGAACAATTCGCGATTGGTCAGGTGTATGACGCGCATCCGACTCGGGCCTTGGTGGACAAAGTCGAGCGCGTTCCGTCTGCTTCAGAACACACAGTCTTGCGGATTGAAATGACCGGCTCACCGACCGCTCGCAAAATCTACGAGCTAACGATCTCCGAAACGGATGATGGCGCGTTCCAGCTCGAAAGCCTGGACATCCTGCAATAACTAGGCGTCGTCGAGCGATTTTAACTCGGTCGCGATGCTTTCCAAGTTTTGGCGGATCCGTTTGAGACCGCCGCCGCGGCCTTGATGGATAACCAATTGCTTCCAGGGCAGCTCTTCAGACTCTGGGCTCCGCACCACGAGATGACCAGAGCGCGGCAATGCGCTTGCCAGCAGCTTTTTCGACAAGCTGAACCCAGCTTGATCATCATAGGCGCCGTTACGAGCATCCGCCTCAAAATCAGACTGTTCAGACCGGCCCACCGTGTTGAACAGAACCGATAATTCCGGCCGATTCTCGTCGCTCACTTGCTCATGCATGACTTGGTTGAGCAGCTTTACACCGCGCAGCGAATACGCATCGGGCTGCATCGGGGTCAGCACGCGGTCAGCCGCTTCCAAAGCGCAGCGCGTGAGGAAGGTGGCATTGGGATTGGTGTCGAAGACAATCAGGTCATACTCACTGCGGAAATAATCGATCATCCGCCGAAAATTGGCGCCGACAACGCCGAGAGATTCCTGACTCGGGGCAAAGGCATATTTCGAGATTTCAAATTGGCCCGAAATCAAATCAAACCGGCCGGCTGGCGCATTGTCTCCCACCAAGAGGTCATGACAGATCACATCCCGCCCAACTGGTTCGAAAGGTTCCGTGCTGCTCCGGGTCCAATTCTCAGCCGGTGAGGTCATGTCATAGGCATGCAGGTGCGATCGCTCGAACAGGGAAATTACTGATTTGTCCCGTGCCGCGCTCGCATCGGCATGGTCCATGTCGAAAAAGGTCTGAGTGAGATTGTATTGCGGATCCAGGTCGATCAACAAAGTCCGTCCGCCAATTCGGGACTGCCAGGCGCCAAAGACCTGGCGGGTGACCGTAGTTTTGCCGACCCCGCCTTTAAGGTTCATCACTGAGATGACAGGGCAGCGACGTTCATAGCGGGCTTTGACCCCGGCCACGAGGCGTTCCAGGGCGCCGTCATCCGTCAGCGAATCCGTCAATTGGTCCGCCAGCGCGATTTTAAACTGTTTTGACA
>JABSQA010000219.1 GCA_013213825.1 Henriciella sp. | reverse complement strand
TTCCGAAATATCTAACGTGCCGACGAATTTCGGCTGCATCGTGCCTTCTGCGTGAGCCATGTCGCATCCAATTGCGATGATCATCACTGGGAATGCGAACTTTTGTAGTCGTTTCATCATCGATCAGGTTCTAACTCCTGCGCCAAGTCATAAACTTGGGTTTCGGAGCCCAAGCGCACAACAAGGCGGCCGGTGCGCGCGGAGAACAATCTGGACCTCGTTTTTGCCCTGTACGGCGGTATCTCCGCGATGCTCCGACCACTTTGGGTATCAGAGAGAACGATGGTTTGCGGTGCACGTTCCCCTCGTGTCAAAACCCAATGCTCTCCGTTAGGAAGAAGGCCAACCACATCGCACCTGCCGCATTCTTTGATAGCGGATGATGGATCATGACTCTTGAGGACCCAGAAGAAGAAACCATCATGCAGCGAATAGACGTTTAGAGGTTTTGATATGGTTTTGAAGGAAGACTCTCCAGTGTTCATGTTTTCGATCAAAATTCGCTTAACCACTCGATCATCACCTTCAGGTCTCCCCGTCAGCAAAAAAGTATCCCCTTCCTCATCGGAGAAGATCGCCGCAGACACCGGCCCATCGCTGCGACCCTTGGACAAAATCGGGGCGCGTTTCAGTTCTCTTACGATCTCACCTGTATCAAGATCGACCACGAAAAGTAGCGACACCCGTATTGTAGTTAAAGGGTTGGAATTCTTGTGCTCTCCAGCGGCAGGCCGGCCTGAAAAACTAACTAGTGCGTACCTCAAATCGTCGGTGATTTGGCGCACATAGCCGCATGTCTGCTGAATGCCACTAACGTCCCAGGCTATGGATACGTTTTGGGATTTGATCGGTCTGCCTAAGCGATCAGCCAATGCAATGCGCAATTCCGCATTTTTGCACCCATCAAACGAAGCCGCACACTGCTCCGTCTCTTGCGCGATAAACACCGTTCGCGAATGTGTTGGTGCCAAATCATATCCGTCTGGTATTTGCAGCAATTCGTCGTAATTGCTCGTGACCTTGTATGCGACATGCTTCGTTGAGCGGATGGTTGATACAAATATCACCTCATCGCCAGTCGCACTTAGTTTTGCAGCCCTTAGATATGCTGTCTCGGTTGGGGACGGACCGATTGGTGTTGTAGGATCGTATATTTGGAAAAATTTGCTCTCGTTGGCGCCGTTGCCAACTCCGAAAGCGAAGGGCGTTTGATTTCTGTCCACTCCGATCGTTGCTGCGCGCGATACGCGTGTCGCGGCCCGCGCCAATGCCTTGCGGTTCTGATCATGGATGAGAGCGAACCTTAGCGGTTGCTTGAGGACAGCGGTGTCATCAATTACTTTAAACCCTGTGTCGCACCAACCTGCTCCCGGTTTAAAGTTCCATTCATGCCGCTCATCGAGTTCGAGTGCGTATGAAACCGCCTCGTTTAAGAAGTCGATGTCGCGGCCGTCGCGCACCTCCGAAACGAACCATCGCAGAGATCGTTCATTCCACTCCTCGAGTTCACTCACTCTGCTTTCGGCGTCACATAAACTCCTGATAGTTTCGCGTCTCAAGCGTGAAAATAGCAGTGTCGCATCAGCGTCTAAAGCTCGGCCTTCATTGCGCAAAACACGATTAGTCCCAATCATGTAGTGCGGCGCCCAGTCTCCAAGATTTTCAAAGACGGAAAGATGGAACCGTTTGTACTCCGGGCCCTTCTTTTCCGCGTCAGGAATTTTTCTCAACTCTTGACTGGCAGGGACGCCCAAAAATGGACTTTTCTCCATCAATTGTGCACGCTCACAGCTCGCAATTAGGAGCGCAAAGACTAGAGATAGAGCTTTGACCGATTTGATGGAAATCATTATCAAACAATAATCCCAGGCACTTTAATACTAGCTTGCGACCTAGATAGAAATTTCTCGCGACTGTGTCGCCGGACCCAAGATCTTGTTCAAATAAAAGCTAGCCGTCATCCGGTGTCGGAAAGTTATAGTGTTGTCCACAGTCAGCCATCCGCCTGGATTGTTCATGTGGTCATATTGGCGCGAATTTCATTCGTGTTAATGGCTTGAAAGCGAGCGCACTACAGTCACTGCCTGCATTTGAATATTACTATGGGATTATAAAAGCCTATGTTCAAAAAACTATACTTAAGCGCACTAGGACACGGCGTCTTTGGGGCACTTGGAGGGCTTATCGGTATCTGGATAGTCGCGTGGTTTGACGATCCTTCGCCTCGGATATACGTGGCGGCAGCTGTTGGCGGTTTCACGGGTGGCCTGATGACTGGCATGAAACGCAAAGAGAAATAAATGCCCGAGACGTTCTGTAGATGTAAGAATTTCATATGGAGCGCGATTGCGAGTTTATCTAAACGCTGACTTACATAATTGCCTTTTTCCAAGCTATCGCATCCATAACGAGGCGTCCCCCGCGACCCCACGAACTAGGCGTATTTTCATTTCGAAAAAGAGCTGTTTGAACCGCCGATAAATATCGATGATCAATGACTTCGCTTAGTGTAGTTGATCTTTTCACACCTACGATTCAGACACTGGCACATTCAAAGTGAGCTCGGTTATTCTTTCCATCCTGCGAATATCCTTGAATACCTCCGCCGCCAGCGCCGCTTCGACCAAATCCACCTTGGTTCGGAGATGAACAGTACTGACGACCTCATTATTCAAGATTTCTACTCTGCGAGAATAGTCGAATGCGACGTTGTTGATGTCGAGTGGGGTTAAAAGCTCAGCGCTAAGCTCAATGTTGACATCGGCTGGCAGTACGGTTGTCCGCACGACCCGCATGATCAAACCTTCAGTGATGTCGCGAGGTAGCGTACGCGCGCGACGAGACCATTCATTTGCGAATTTCAACGGGATGAATAGCTCGTGTATGAATTCAAGATCGTTGGTTGATTCATCGAATGGAACTTCGAATGGGTCTAACAACTGCGTACGCCATGAATAAGTGACAGAATTCTGAGCGCGATCATCAACCATTCCGGAGATGGTCACATCATCAACATCCCCGAATTGTTTTTCTAGACCAGAAAGAATGCCTTCCGCGATGTAGTCCTGGCCGCGAGACAAAAACCTAGTTCGAAACGAATTGGCCGCAGCATTCACAAAAGAGACTTCGCCGTTCAGAATGACTGGAGCACCTGCACCAGAGGAGGCGTCATAGACAACACTGAGCTGGTA
>JABSQA010000218.1 GCA_013213825.1 Henriciella sp. | reverse complement strand
TGGTGAATTCACTGTCCACTAAGCCACTATTGCCGCGATAGGTTCGACTCGACTCTGTATCGAAATATGTCGCTTCAGACAGTTCGCGGAATTGCGGGCGCGCCACGGTTTGCGAGTAGCCAAGGCGCACTTGTAAATCGTCAGCGAAATTCCAAGTGAAGGTCAGTGCTGGCAATGTCTAATCGTTTTCCAGACGCGTTTCTTCGGGGCCGGGGTTTCCGAAGCGATCAAATGAGCGAACGAATTGCTCACCGCTTTCCTGGCGAACGCCGACCGTGGCTTTGATAAAGTCCGTGATGTCCGCATCCACTTGAGCAAAGTAGGACGTTACATCTAGACCGGCATCGTAGAAATCCGTCGTGGTCGTTGACTCGTTCAAGAAGAACCGCCCGGGCGCGATATTATCTGGCGAGAATAAGAAGTCCGGACGCGCGAGTGGATCAACGCCATCAACAATGGATCCGTTGAACCGGAAATTGAATTGACGATAGTCACGCTCGGTCGACGAGTCATCAAACCCACCAGAAAAAACGACTTCCCGGCCATCCAGATTGAGCGTGTATTTGCCGTCGATACCGAAGCCAACAACATCGTCGACCAATTCGGTGAATTGAATATTGTAGCGGCCTTGTTGGTTATTATAGATCGGCACGCCATCCACGACTTCTCGTGTCAGTTGGCGCTCATAAGGCGCATCATAAGTCGATTGCGCAATTGAGCCCCGCCAGTTCAAGTCGAAATCGCCAAACCCATGTGTGCCTGCAAGTTGGAATGAGGTCAGTTCCCGTTCGTACCACGCGGTGCGTTCACGGTGACGGATTTCATTACTGCCATCTTCACCGACCGCGATCTGAGCATCTTTCGTGGTCGAGTGCACATAGAACAGCGTCGCAGCGACTTCTTGATTGCCACGTCCGACGGTCAAAGAGCCAAGGCCGTTCACGATGGCGTCAAACGTGGTTTGGTTGACTTGAACGTCACGATCAAAATCGCCTGATGCGTCGTTACGGAGGACTTGCTGGGTCGCGTCCCGGTTGGTCCAACTGCCATCATAACCAAGAACGCCCACAAGACCGATATCAAACTCGTCAAAGGTCAGCGCTTTGGCACCTTCAACCGCGACTTCTACAGCCGGATCCAGTTCGCCGCTTTGAATCACGGAAAGAGGTGAATTGACGAGGCTTTCCCCAGCGGCTTCCCGCGCTTCAGGGCTGAGGCTGTTAATATTGGTGCCGGTCGCGATCAAATCCGCCAGAGGTCCCGGCAAGTCACGCAATCCATCATCATAACCAGACCAATCCGTGTCGCTTCCGCGAACAAACAAACCATCTTCAAGCGTGTATAGCGTGTTGTATCCTGTACCGACTTTGATGCTGAAAAAATCTTCAGCCGGCTGGCGAACCGTTTTCAAATCAATCAGGCCGCCGCCAAATTCACCAGGATAGTTCGCGGAGAATGTTTTTTGTACCGCGGCACCATCGAGCATGCTGGATGGGAAAAGGTCGAGCGGGACGGTACGACGCAAGGGCTCCGGACTTGGCAGCGGAGAGCCATTGAGGAGTGCCACAGAGTAGCGGTCACCGAGACCTCGCACATAAGCAAATTGACCATCAACTACGCTAAGACCACTCAAACGGGTCAATGCCAAGGCCGCATTGGCGTCGCCTTGGCGGGTTAGATCTTCAGCCGATAGAAAGGAAGCAACTTGAGAGGTTTGGCGTTGCGGTTCTGGGATAAATCGACCGCGCACAACGACGGTGCTGAGCGTCCGCTCATCCGTC
Source organism: Henriciella sp. (assembly GCA_013213825.1). Taxonomy (GTDB): domain Bacteria; phylum Pseudomonadota; class Alphaproteobacteria; order Caulobacterales; family Hyphomonadaceae; genus Henriciella. The sequence goes on along the minus strand of JABSQA010000218.1, from coordinate 1,437 downwards.
TGCTCAACAGTCTCTTCTTGGGTCGCCGGTGCATCTTCTGCGGGGGCTTCTTGCGCGATCGCCGCCGGCGTGAACGCCATGACGAGCGCGGACGACAGCATGAGCGCGTGTTTTGGTGAACGTTTCATAGGTATGGACCTTTATTCAGATCATCAGGTCGTCGAGCAGTTGCCTTCAAGTCTCACCGTCTTCGACTATTAGAAAGGGAAACCGGGACGGCGTTGGAGCGCCGTCCCGGAACAATCAGGCTAGGCTAGCACTCGTCGCCGCCTGGCAAGCCGCAGGTCCAACCCTGCCACCAAGTGTCATTGGCATTCTCAACCGCACCGATATAATCGGTATCATCAAAGAATGGATCGATCGCTGTCAGGTCCGTAGCTACGGCGGCTGTTTCGGTCGCGCCATTAATGAAGGTAGAGATCAGTGTATTGATCACTGGCAGTGCGGTGTTGAACGTGCTGTTCGGGGCCGCTGCAGCCGCTTCAACCGCCGCTACAGTTTCTGGATCAGAGTCTGTCAGACCTGCACCATTGGTGCCGCAATCGGCTTGGACAGACGAGAAGCTTGGATCTACGCCAACGCCGCCGAAGCTGGTATTGTCGCCATCACCAGCGCTTGCATCCCAGGCGAAACATCCATTCTCGTAGACGATCACGCCGTTGAGCAGGCGGCCAATTGAGCCAGAGTTTGACCGGAACACTTCATCGCCATCGGTACCGATAAAGGTAAAGTTCGCGATCAGAGGATCGGATGGAAGCACGCCCGATGCAGCTGCAACCGAGCTCTGCTCTGTGATATTGTCGCCGCGGCCATTGATCTGGTTGACGATGACATATTGGATTGCGCCTTGGTATCCATTGTCCGTGTCGATGGATTCATCGCCATTGCCAGTCAGTACGAGATACTTTGCGTTGACCGTGCCGCCGAAGAATTCGACGCCATCGTCCGCATTATTATGCACCTGGATATATTCGACCACCGTTCCGTCGCCGACGCCACCAAAAGCGATGCCGTTCAATTCGTTGTCTGGTGTCAGCTCAAAGCCAGCATACTTGACTTGAACATAGCGCAGGACGCCTGAACTATCATTCGCATCATCGCCACCGTAAAGCGCATCAGGTGAGCTTACGCCCTCGATCCGTTGCTGACAGCTATCCGTGCCGAAAGCGGATCCGCTCAAGCAGCGATTTTGCGGGGCGCTGCCGAGGATAACAATACCACCCCATTCGCCATCGGCTTGATCCGGTGCTGGCTGGCTGCCGCGCAGATCTGCTTCAGACGTAAAGATAACTGGATTAGCTGCAGAGCCGAGCGCACGAATGTCAGAGCCGCGATTCACGACCAGATAATCCTGCCCGGTATTGCCGAAGAGGGTCACGCCTGATTCAATGGTCAAAGTCGACGCATCACCGACGCTCGCTGTACCGGCAGCGCCGG
>JABSQA010000217.1 GCA_013213825.1 Henriciella sp. | reverse complement strand
TCATCGGCAATGGCGTCGTGGTTGATCCATGGCAATTGCTGTCCGAGCTCGAGAATATGGAAAAAGCCGGGATCACCCTGACCCCGGATGAATTGCTGCTGGCTGAGACCGCTTGCTTGATCCTACCTTGGCACCGCGACCTGGATGCCGCGCGTGAGGGCGCTGCCAGCGACAAAGCGAAGATTGGCACCACGAAGCGCGGCATTGGTCCTGCCTATGAAGATAAAGTCGGCCGCCGCGCCATTCGCGTTGCCGACCTGGCGGATGAAGCGGCACTCGATCAAAAACTGGAACGCTTGATGGCGCATCACGCACCTTTACGGACCGGTCTCGGTCTAGACGCGCCTGATGTTGCCACGTTGAAAGCTGAGCTACTTGCCATCGCACCTAAAGTGTTGGCCTTTGCCGGACCCGCTTGGAAAGTTCTGGGGGAAAGCCAGAAGCTTGGGCGTCGGATCCTATTTGAAGGCGCGCAAGGCGTGATGCTGGATGTCGATCATGGCACCTATCCCTTTGTCACTTCGTCTAATGTTGTATCCGGACAGGCTGCGGCGGGTACTGGCTTAGGGCCGCGCGCTGTGAGCTATGTCTTAGGCCTGGCCAAAGCCTATACGACGCGCGTTGGCACCGGTCCGTTTCCGACCGAATTGTTTGATGAGATCGGCCAGGGACTTGGCGAACGCGGACATGAATTCGGCACCGTGACCGGTCGGGCGCGTCGATGTGGTTGGTTTGATGCGGTTATGGTCCGCCAGGCTTGTGCCGTATCAGGCGTGGACGGATTGGCATTGACCAAGCTCGACGTTCTCGATGGCATGGACGAAATCAAAGTCTGCACGGGCTATAAGATTGGCGATCAGCTGCTCGATTATCTGCCCGCCACAGCCGCCGCACAAGAAGCGGTTGAGCCGATTTACGAAACCATGCCCGGCTGGAGCGGATCAACGCGCGGTGCAAGATCGTGGAACGATCTGCCTGCAGAAGCCGTGAAATATGTCCGCCGCTTAGAAGAATTGGTCGGCAAACCTTGTGCGCTGGTATCGACGTCGCCAGAGCGCGAGGATGTCATCCTCATGCGCGACCCATTCGAGCAGCGCTAAAAGCAAAGCCGAGCGCTATACAAGCGAATTTGATGGAACAGATTGTTCTTTAACTTAGAAGGTTGGCATCTGCCCGGTCGCGGCCCATGGCATGCCGACCGCAAGGATGACGCTGATCACCAAGCCGATCAAAGCACGAACCGCATCTGATGAGACATCCGCAATGGCGGCCCCCCGTTCACGCAAAGCGGTGACAAAGGAGATCGCCATTTCACGGCCTGCCAATAGACCCAAGAAGACCCAAGTCGTACTCATCGGCACATCGTTGAGCTCTTTGAAATAGAACAGGACGATCGCGTAGATCAGGTCGACAATCGTCGCCGCGCGAATGTCCGTTGTGTGGGTTTTCGATAGAACGATCTTCTGGATCTCACCCCCGCGAGTCTTGAAGATGTAAGCCATCATCGCCGCCATAAGTAGCGCACCGCCGATGATCACTTCTGGTTTGAACACCATCATCGTGATGGCGCCGCTGTCATCAAAGACGGGTTCGCGCGGCATGAAGACAAAGATATTGGCAAAGTCTTGCAGCAACCAGGTCCACCACAGGAAGCCCGTCGTTCCCCACTGGAACACGGTCCACATCGGATGGAGACGCTCATCCTCATCGCGTGTCCGGCCAACCCAAACTTCCCACATGCGCGAAATCAGCAGCCACACTACGGCGCCGGCTGCGAAGGCGACGACATAGCCGGTCAGGGACTTGATCAGCATCGAGCCCATGACCCCTTCAGTGGCCGCGCCGCCCGATAGGGCGAACACGGTCAATACCAAGAAGGTCGTTGATACAGGAATGCCGAACCGGGTGAGAAAGATCAGGACCAAAGGCGGCAAGGCATGCCACCATTCTATCCCGCCTTCGGGATAAGGAATCTTGTTCAGTTTGCCGTCGGCAATGTCCCCGCCACCATAAAACAGTTGGAACAATAGCGCTGCGACCATGATCCCGGCCGCGAACAACCAGAGCAACCACCAAGGTCGATGGGAGTTTGAGGCGAGAAATGTTCCGAGCGTTTGGATCGAGTCATTGGCGATGACCGCATATGCAGCGAAGAAGAAGCCAATGAGGGCGAAAATCTCGTAGCCAGCAAGTGACATGGCTGCTCCTAAGCTTGCCCGGCAAATGCCGCTTGCTGGGATCGCTACCGGAATAAAGATTACAGATCAATCATAACTCGAAACATTTTGGCGATGAATCGCAGTTGGTTGAAACATCAGTGTCACGTTCACCCTGAAATGCGCCAAATTCAGTGCCGCACAGCCCAAATTATTGGGCGACCCACCCGCCATCCATGCTCATAATCGCGCCATTGATCGAGTCCGCACCCGGGGAACATAGGAAGACAGAAAATGCCCCAATCTGGTCGGTGGTGACGAATTCTTTCGTTGGCTGCGCCGCCAGCAGCACATCTCTCTTTACGTCTTCTTCGCTGATCCCGCGTGCTTTCGCCGTATCAGCGACCTGTCCTTCGACCAAAGGTGTATAGACATAGCCCGGACAAATCGCATTGCAGCGGACGCCATGCTCCGCGCCCTCTAGCGCGACCACTTTTGTGAGACCCGCAATACCGTGTTTTGCGGCGACATAGGCCGACTTGAAGGGCGATGCCACGAGCGCATGAGCAGACGCCGTATTAATGATCCGGCCCCACCCTTTTTCTTTCATATAGGGTATGGCGATGCGCGTGGTGTGAAAAGCCGCCGAGAGATTGAGCGCAATGATCAAGTCCCAACGCGACACCGGAAAATCCTCAATCGGTGAAACATGCTGGACGCCAGCATTATTGACCAAGATATCCACCCCGCCAAAGTCGCGCGCGACATAGCCCATCATACCTTCTATTGCATCTGGGTCCGTCAGATTCGCGCCGGAGAAACCGGCTTTGACGCCATAGGCGTCGGAAATTTCTGCTTTCAAGGCATCGGCTTCTGCATCTGTCGCCAGACCGCTCAAAATCACATCAGCGCCTTGTTCAGCCAAGGCTTTTGCAATCCCCAACCCAATCCCGCTGGTGGATCCTGTCACCAAAGCGGTTTTTCCTTTGAGCATTTTACGTCCTTTCATCTTGAGTGCAGCACCAGGATTTGTTAGAGCAAATGCGGGCAGCATAATAGACGAGA
>JABSQA010000216.1 GCA_013213825.1 Henriciella sp. | reverse complement strand
TGCGCGTCTTTCTGACGTGGTATCGGGAGGGGCACGCCTGGAAGTGGTGCAAGTGGATTAAGGGCCACAAGCTGGGCACGGGTGAAAGCCCTTATGTGGACGAGGACGGGAAGTCAGTTTGTCCGTTAGAGATGCAGTCGGCTTTTGTCTCACGCGATTACGAGCGCTATGGCCTCGTGCGCGATATGTTCGACGTCCAGGACGAGATTAACAAGCGACGCTCACGGGCGCTCTTTGCAATTTCATCGCGCCAAACCACCACCGTCAAAGGTGCTGTGGATTCCGTGACGGACATGAAGCGCGAACTGGGCAAGCCTGACGGCAACGTGGAAATCAACATCGAAGCGTTTGAAGATGCGGCCCGCGTTGGGATGCGGCCTTTTGAAATCATGCCGACGAACGACCAAATCGCGGCCCAAATGCAGTTGATGGAAGAGGCCAAGAACGAAATTGACATGCTCGGCGCCAACGCCGCACTAGCAGGTGAAACGGGCGAAAGCGCATCCGGTCGCGCGGTCCTGGCCAGACAACAGGGCGGCATGATCGAAATCGCAAGCCTGACCGACAGGCTGCACCAGTTCACCCGCCGCGTTTATCGTCAAATCTGGTGCCGCATTAAGCAATTCTGGACCGAAGAGCGTTGGGTGCGCGTCACTGACGACGAATACGGCGCCCGCTTTGTGGGGCTAAACCGCCCGGTGACGATGGAAGAGCAACTTGGGCAAATGCCACAGCCAGAGGCGGCCGCAATGGCGCAGGCATATGGGTTTTATCCTGGCGACCCGCGCTTGCAAGCGGTGGTGTCCATAGAAAACCAAGTTGAAGAGCTGGACGTTGATATCGTGCTTGAGGAAGTGCCCGATCGGGTGACCTTGGAGGGCGAAATTTTCGAAGCGCTGATGAAGTATGGGCCAACACTACCGCCGGCGGTTTTGATCGAAGCGGACCCCGTGTTGCCTCAGAAGAAGAAAGAAAAGCTCTTGGAGGCCTTGGAGGCGGCGCAAGCCAATCCAGCAGGCGAAATCCAAATGCAAGGAATGCAAGCCGAAGTGGCTAAAACGCAGGCTGAGGCGGGTAAAACCGCTGTTGAGGCTCAGCGTTTGGCCGCAGGCTTCTAGCCGCCGCCGGGCTTAACGGGCGTATCGCTTCACCAGCGTCACAGGTGCCACGCGCCGCCAGCGATAAGGGCGTTCCGTTTTCACAGCGATAAGGTGATACCATGTCTGACTTGGAGCAGATTGTTAATGGCGAGCAACCCGTGCCCGAACCGGCACCAGAAGCGGTTGTCGAGCCTGTAACCCCAGAACCAACACCAGAGCCAGAACCAACGCCAACTGCAGAGCCCAAAAGGGAAGCAGAACCGCACATGGTTCCCGTTGGGGTAGTTTCCGAATTGCGCCAAAGCAACCGGGAATTGCAACAAAGGCTTGAGCAATTGACTCAGGCTCTAACGCCTCGCCCAGAGGCACCTAAAATGCCCGATGTGCTTGAAAACCCACAAGGGTTTGAAGAGCATTTGCAAACGCAATTCCGAGTGATGACCGCAAACTTTCAAGCGGATCTATCGGAAAGCAACGCACGTGCAAAGCACGGTGACGAAGTTGTCAACGCAGCCTTTGAGGCGGCTAAGGCAACGGGGCAAGTGGCTAACTTCGCCGGGGGCAAGGACCCTTGGGGGCGTTTGGTGCAATGGCACAAGGGCGAGCAGGTACGTCAAGAGATTGGCGATGATCCAGCAGCGTATCGGTCGAAACTTGAAGCCGAGCTGCGCGCAACAATCCAAGCAGAAATGGTCGCTGAGCAGGCCAAAGCTAAGGCGGCACAAGCCGCCCCATCAATGGCCAATGTAACAGGGTCCACAGGCGGCGCTATGCCCACGTGGGCCGGGCCGACACCTCTAGACGAGGCTGTCAAAAACTAGGAATCTGACCAATGGCAGAGACTACAGCAGCCGCTGGCTTAACCGTCCAGCAGTGGGACGACAAGTTCTTTGTTGAACACGTCCAAGGCAACCGTTTCGCAAGCGAAATGGGCACCACCGAAAACTCGGTAATCCAGCTCAAGGAAGACCTGACCAAGAAAAAGGGTGACTCCATCACCTTCGCTCTTGTGAACCGTCTGACAGGCGCAGGCGTCGAGAATGGCGCCACGCTTGAGGGCAACGAAGAGGACATGGATAGCCGTTCCTTCAAGCTGACGATCAAAGAGCGCGCGCATGGCGTTCGTTCTACAAGCTGGGAAAACCAGATTAGCTCTATTGACCTTCGCAAAGCCGCCAAAATGGCCCTGCAAACATGGTCCATGGAGAACACCCGTGACCGCGTGATTGAGGCCCTGGGCTCAATCAATGGCGTGGCCTACGGTTCGGCTTCTGAGGGTCAAAAAGACACTTGGCTGACGGATAACGCTGACCGTGTGTTGTTTGGTGCAGCAAAGGCCAACAACTCCAGCAACGACCACTCGGCGTCTTTGGCCAACGTGGATGCGACGAACGACAAGCTGACGTCCAGCGCGGCTATGTTGATGAAGCGCATGGCTCGGACGGCTAACCCAAAGATCCACCCTGTGCGGTCGGAAGGTGACCAGCGTTACTATTACGTTGTTTATGTGCCTTCCCTTGTGTTCCGTGACTTGAAAACGGACGCGACCATCACGCAAGCGCAGCGTGACGTTGGCCTGCGGATGCAGAACAACAAGCTGTTCCGTGGTGGCGACATCGAATGGGACGGGATGATTTTCAAAGAAATTGAAGACATCGACGTTCTGCCCGGTGTTGGTACGGCAGGCGCTGACGTTGCACCCGTTTACTTCTGCGGCGCTCAAGCCCTGGGCTACGGCATCGCATCGCGTTGGAAGTCGGAAGAAGAGCTTTTCGACTACAAGCGGAAGAAGGGCTGCGCGATCATGGAAATGGGCGGCATTGAAAAGATGCTGTTTGGTTCCGGCACAAACGACACCGACGACCTGAAAGACCACGGTTTGCTAACCGTGTTCTTCGCCTCGACGGCGGACGCCTAATCATTTTGAGGGGCTGCTACGGCGGCCCCTTTCTCATGCTTAGGGGGCACCATGAAAATCAAATATGTAGGCGATTTGGATAGCGTAACGGTTCGGGGCGTTGAGTTCCCGAAAGGCAAGCCCGTCGAGGTTAAGGACGAGGACTTGCGCGACAAAATGCTTGCATGGACTGACGTGGTTCGGGTGAAGCGCGGGGCCAAAAAAGATGACCAAGAATAGCCGTGAAATCGTTGAAACAGCGCTCATGCAGATGGGCGCGTTGGAACCGGGCG
>JABSQA010000215.1 GCA_013213825.1 Henriciella sp. | reverse complement strand
GCCCTCCCAGTTCGGTTCTACTCAGCGCCATAATTTGTCCAATTCCGCAGCGATTGCAAACGCCTTTCGGGCGCCAGCGCCGCCGATACGCAATCCGATCATTGCGGAGCCCTCAAGCGATGAGGCATCATCCTCCGGTCGCTGCCAGCGACTGCCAGCGACGAAACCTGCATCCAGAGATGATAGAAATGCCCCGAAATCTTCTTCTCGCCCGTCGGCGAATAAAGGCAACCAGATCAGGAATTGCGCATTCGGCCATTTGCGCATCGCGCGTGGCACCCAATTGGCCAAAGCATCCATATCCGCTTCTGTCTCATAGCTCGGATCAAGCATGACGAGCATGTTTTCGCCGCGCCGGGGTTGCAGACGCAAAGCACCGCGATAGCCATCTTCCTTGCGAATTTGAACACGAGCGTCTTTGTGCAGGGCTTGCGAAAGCGCCTTATGTTCTGCTGGGTGCAATTCGAACAGGACGATCCGGGCACTGTCCGGCAGGATTTGTGTCGCAAGCGCCGGTGAGCCTGGATACGACCCCGGTCCTTTGCTTTGCACATGTTTCAACCACGGCTGAAGCGCCTTTGGCGCGCGCTCAGCTTTTGGCATGGCGAACACGCCGCGCTTGGCTTCGCCTGTCTTCTGCGATTGCGTGCCATCGAGATCATAGAAGCCACGCGCCGCATGCGTTTCGATGTAGAGCAGTGGACGCTGAGCCTCGGCTTCAGCGCCCAACACAGCATGAAGTATTGCGTGTTTCAGCACATCGGCCTGATTGCCGGCATGGAATCCGTGCTGGTAGGAGAGCAAAGTCGATTACTCCCGCTCAGCCAATGAAGCTTGGCGAATGGCCTCAAATTCATTGCCAGGATACCAAGTTGGCCAATCGCTTGATTGCGCGATTTTCAGACCGACCGTGTAGAGCGCTGTGACGTCTTCCTGCATGCCAGAAAAATCCCAGTCCTCAGAATATTCGTCCATAGGTTTGTGATAGGCTTGTGCGCGATACGTATCGGCGGCGGCTTTGCCCGCAGCGACGCCGCCATCACGTTTGTCCAAGCCGCCATCCGCGTACAACATGGGTACGCCTTTCTTGGCGAAGGATACGTGGTCAGAGCGATAGAAGTACCCAGCTTCTGGGGTCGGGTCCGGTAAAATGACCCGGTCGGTTGCATCGAGATGCGCTTTCAACAGATCTTCAAGTTCCGAAGCGCCATATCCCACCACAACCATATCTTTGGTTCGGCCGATCGGCTGCATCGCATCCATGTTCAGGCCCGCAACCACTTGGTTTAATGGTACGGTTGGGTTCTCGGCGTAGAAAGCCGAGCCGAGCAAGCCCGACTCTTCCAATGTCACAGCCAAGAAGAGGGCGGATCGGTCCAGTGTTTCGGCTTTCATCGCTTCAGCAATCTCTAGCAGCGCGGATGTGCCCGTCGCATTGTCGACGGCGCCATTGAAAATATCATAGCGATAGAAGTCTAGGGTGGGTTCGCCCTCGCGTTCTTCAGACTTCTTGCCAAGATGGTCCCAATGCGCCGTGAACAAAGTGTATTCATCTGGCGCTGTGTCGCCTGGCAGCATGCCGACAACATTGCGGGATTCTTTTGTTTCGATCGACTGCACGAACTGACCGCTCGTTGTTAGGTTGCCCATGTCGATGGGTGCGAAACCCTCAGTCTTGGCACGGCGTTTCATCTCGGAAAAATCAAGACTGGCTTCCGCAAATAGAGCTCTTGCTGTCTCTTCGCTAATCCAGCCCTCGAACAGCGTACGATTGGCGCCTTGATCTGCGCGAACGAGATCAGCCAGTGCGCCAGACCAAGAATTGGCCACAACATCCCAGCCATAGGAGGCGGGTGCGGTTTCGTGAATGACAATTGCGCCCGTGGCGCCTTGGCGGCCCGCTTCTTCGAACTTGTAGGTCCAGCGCCCATAATAGGTCATCGCTTTGCCTTTGAAATACTCATCCTCGCGCGCATAACCCGGATCGTTGACCAGCATGACAACGGTTTTGCCGTCGACGTCGAGGCCCTCATAATCGTTCCAGCCAAATTCTGGGGCGACCACACCAAACCCCACGAATACGAGCTCGGAGTCTTGCCATGACCCTTCGCCTCGGTCTTGCTTTTTGGTCCAAAGAACCGCGTCTTCACGCAAAGTGACCGGAAAAACCTCCCCTGATACGCCTCCAGAAAAAGAGAGACTCGAAGCGTTTTCGTCTAACGTCTGCTCGACCATTCCAACGGTCTGAAACCAGCTGCCGTTCTCGCCGGCCGGCGTCAGTCCGATACGTTGCATTTCTGCCGCGATCCAGTCTGCGGTCTGCTCTCCAACCGTTGCTCCCGGAGCCCGCCCCTCAAACGCGTCATCGGAGAGGATCTTCGTGCGTTGCCTTAAATCAGCTTCAGTGATCGGAGACGTCGTATTCGTTGGCAAGGGTAGGATCAAACTCGTATCGGTAAGCTCTGTACTTGTGCTCGGCTCAGGCGTGATCGGTACGACCGGATCGACCGCTTGCGAGCAAGAGGTCAAAACGGCGAAGGTAGCTGCGGCGAGGGTGAGACGATTCATTTCAATGTCCCTGTTATAGCTCAATATGCGCCCGGTTTGGCACAGGGCCAAACGGCCGACAAGCGCGCGCCTGTGCTGCTTTAGCTAGCTGGCAGGGGAATATAGTCGTCTTCGCCTTCGGGCAGTGTGAACGGGGTATCTTGCCAACCGCCGGCGGCGGAGGCTTGCCAATCCGCTTTGGCTTGTTCGAGGCGGTCCTTGTCTGTCGCGACGAAATTCCAATCTATCAACCGCGGGCCATCCATCTTCTGCCCGCCTGCCAGCATGAATCTGGTACCTGCGCTGACCGAGATTGGAATGTCTTCGCCCGCTTTTAAAATCGCCATTTGACCGGCTTCGATGACCTCGCCGTCGATCACCGCTTCACCGAAAGCGACATAAAGCGCGCGCTCTTCGGCTTCATCCGCGCCGACGGCAAAGCTCGCTGCGTTCTCTGCATCAGCGCCGACATACCAAATGCCCCAAGGGAACTCGACCGGTGAAACATGTCCAAATGCGGTCCCGGCCAATACGCGAGCGTGCGCACCGCCTAAGTCAAACTCTGGAAGGGTATCGGCAGGGTGATGAACAAAATCCGGAGCGATTTCCGCATATTCCTTTGGCAAGGCCACCCATGTTTGAATGCCATGCATCGACTGTCCTGCGGCGCGTTCTTCATCGGGGGTGCGCTCAGAATGGCAGATTCCGCGCCCCGCGGTCATCCAATTGACGGCGCCAGGACGGATGACCAAGTCATTGCCGAGCGTATCCTTGTGGCGAATGGCACCTTCATAAAGGAAGGTCACTGTCGCCAACCCAATATGCGGATGCGGTCGGACATCAAAGCCTTTGCCTGGCGCGTAATCGACGGGGCC
>JABSQA010000214.1 GCA_013213825.1 Henriciella sp. | reverse complement strand
GCCCTCAGCTCACGGCCCCAATAGTGCGCTGTTGCGCAGGCTTCCATGCCGACCAAGCAAGGCTCCAATTGATTGAAATAAGCAAGGACCCGCGACCGGCTAAGTTTACGACGGATGACAACTTCACCCTCAGCGTTGATCCCGTGAACCTGAAAAACCGACTTGGCTAAATCTAAGCCGATAACTGTGATACTCTTATCCATAGGCGTGCTCCTAATGTTGGCGGTGTGGATACCTTCACATTACCAGCTCCGCGGAGCTGGGTGGGGCACGCCGTCCACAGCATCAAAAGCAGACATTAGCCCGAAGGCTTAAGTCGCCCTAGAAACGGTCGCTTTTTACTTCTCATTTGTCTCTCGGGTTGAGTGTTATGTAAGCATAGTGCCTAGAGTTGAAAAATGAGGATACCTAGTCTGAAACCGATCCTAATTCATGGGTGAACGTCAATCTTGGGAAGTTTCGCAAGCAGTGTTGATTAGACATGGCGACGCCAGACAGCGCCTGCCGCACGATCTTCGATCGAGACACCCAAAGCCGTCAACTCATCCCTAATACGATCTGCCTCATCAAAGTCTCCAGCCGCACGTGCTTTCACTCTTGCCTCGACCAAGCGTTCAATCGCATCGCTTTCTTCCGCCTGAGGTTGTGAGCGCTGAAACCAGGCAACCGGATCTTCCTGCAAAAGCCCAAGTGTATCACCCGCTTCAAGCAATGCCGTCTTGAGGACAGAGCGTTCAGCTTTGCTAGATGCCTTGCGGGCCGCCTTCGCAAGTTTAAATATTTCAGCAATCGCTTCGGGAAAGTTTAGATCATTCTCGAGCGCTGCTTCAAACGGTTGGAGGATACTGTTTGGTAGCATAGCAGTTGGGACATCCGCCATATCTTGCAGTGTTGCATACATGCGATCCAAACCACGCTTTGCTTGGGCTAAACCATCGGAACTCCAATCAAGCGGTTGACGATAGTGCGCCGTCAGGAGTGCAAATCGAATTGCCTCTCCGGGCGCTTCGCCCAGCAAATCTCGGACTAATAGAACGTTCCCCAGAGACTTGGACATTTTGCGCCCCTCAACAGTCACGAAGCCGTTGTGCACCCAGTATTTACAGTAGAGTTGCCCGTCATGTGCACACGTGCCTTGAGCAATTTCATTTTCGTGATGGGGAAAGATTAAGTCTTGCCCTCCACCATGAATGTCGATCGTGCGTCCCAATCGCTTCTCGATCATTGCTGAACATTCGATATGCCAGCCCGGTCGTCCTCGCCCCCAAGGGCTTTCCCATCCAGGTAAGTCTGGCGTTGAAGGCTTCCATAATACGAAATCTGCAGGGTCTCGCTTATATGGTGCAACCTCGACTCTCGCGCCGGCGACCATTTCATCGCGGTCTCGACCGGACAAAGCTCCATAGTCCGCAAACGACGGAACATGGAACAAGACATGTCCATCCGCCGCATAAGCATGCCCTTTATCGATCAAATTCTCTGCCATGTTAATGATCTCAGGGATATGCTCTGTGACTCGAGGCTCGAGATCGGGTGAAAGCACCCCGAGTGCGGACATGTCGTCGTGATAAATGTCGATGTATCGCTCAGTAATTCTTGAAATCGGCACATTCTCAGCATTCGCAGCTGCATTTATTTTGTCGTCGACGTCCGTAAAATTTCGCGCATAGGTAACGGCACTAAAACGTCGTCTCAGAAGCCGGTAAAGCACATCAAAAACAACGGCCGGCCGGGCATTACCAATATGGGCGTAATTGTAGACCGTTGGCCCGCACACATACATCGTGACATGGTCGGGATCACTCGGGACGAACGCTTCTTTTTCTCCAGAAAGAGTATTCGTTAGCTTGAGGGTCATCTTGGAGCCTCAAGAGTCTTCAAGTTCACGTTCTGCGCTGAGACAGGGTGAGAATCTAATGAAGTAAGCGCGTCGACACGCAAAACCTCCAGCGTATCACGAAGTAATTCTTCTTTGATACCACGCGTGATAAATACAATGCGTGATCTTCGGTCTTCGCTCGGCCATTCATCGAGTGTCACCACCGGATGGAAAACATGCTGAACTCCATGAACAACAATTGGTTTTTTGGAGTTTGCGAGGTTTATGATCCCTTTCATACGCAAAAATTCGGCGCTCTTGAGCTTCTTTAATTGTTCAAACCAACACGCCAGCGCATCTGGAGTAACCGGCTCGTCCAGCGTCAAACAAATAGATTGGATTTCTTCAGTATGGCGGGTCGCTCGCGCCAGCTGAGGATGAGACAATTCCTGATCTTGATCATCCTCGTAGGCTTCAGACTGGAGCCAGTTTTGGATATTCAGGCTTTTCGTTGTGGGGTCATAAAGTCCCAGGTTAAAGAGGTCCTCTGTAAACGCGGTACCATTCGTCACCACCAATTGAGTGGCGGCTGGGTTCAATTGGAGCAGACGTTCCCGCAGTTTTGCGGTTGCTTTTGGATCAATCAAATCAGTCTTGGTGATCAACAATCGATCCGCAACCGCCGCTTGCTTTATTGCATCTATTTGCTGATCCAACGTATCGTTACCATTGGCGGCATCTACCGTTACCACGACACCGTCTAAGCGATACAATCGAGAAATCTTTGGGTCATTCATAATCGTGTTGATGATCGGCGCCGGATCGGCGATGCCCGTCGTTTCGAGGATCACGCGATCAAACCAACTAACACCGCCGCGCGAAAAGCGACTTGGGACCTCCCGTAACGTTTTGACCAAATCCCGCCGTAACGTGCAGCAGACGCATCCATTCGACATTTCGACGACAACATCATCCGAACTGTGCACCATTAGATCATGATCGAGCCCAACTTCTCCAAACTCATTTATGATAATGAGCGTTCTTCGCAGCTCCGGTCGCTCCATCAGATTATTTAGCAAAGTGGTTTTTCCACTCCCAAGAAACCCGCTCAAAATCGAGATCGGAATGCGACGAGCCTCTTTCTCCAGCTCTTTTTTCTCAGAATTATCCACTATAGCAGTCATGCCGCGTTTTTCACTTCCATTCAGAAGACAAACCGTTCCGCAGCTCCTGCTAAACGATTGGCTTTGTGTTCGTTTCAAGACTTGCCCGGGCAACAAACAGTACCACGTTCACGCACTGACAGGTACGTAATGTGATGTTATATCATTGCAATAGGGAATCGGATGCTCTACCAGGTGAAGCCCTGGGTTAGTCATTCAAGTGGAGAGAGCGAATTGACCGCCGAAACTACCGATGTAAACCCCTCTCCCTATTTCGCAGACCGTGCATCAATCGAGCAGGTGGAAGAAGGTTTTGAGCTAGCACCTAAGTTCGATGCGGATGGACTGATCGCATGTATCACGACCGCCGCAGAAACTGGTGAAGTCCTCATGCTTGGCTATATGAACCGGGAAGCTTTGCAACTCACTATTGCAAGCGGAGAAGCACACTATTGGAGCCGCAGCCGTCAGCAACTCTGGCACAAAGGTGCGACAAGTGGCTTAACCCAGCGGATCGTTGAAATGCGAGTTGACGAGGACCAAGATGCGATTTG
>JABSQA010000213.1 GCA_013213825.1 Henriciella sp. | reverse complement strand
CTGTTGGCCTGTTGTGTTGGACAAGCCAACGCAGTGCCACTTTATGTGGGTGGGACTCACCCCAAATACGAACGCGTTTCGTCTATCCTCGTTTTTCCAATCTCAGATCACTTCGCAGCGCAGGTTGGATGCGGAAAGTGCTCGAGTGCCACACGCTTCAATTTAGAGCCACAGCGACCATCGTGAGTCACAATCTGTAAAAACGAACCTGAACAGACCTATGCCCGTTCTTCTGCGCCCACCGCTCATCGAGGAGCTTCCGGATCTCTCCGCACTCTGCCTGATCTCAAACGCTTATTGGGGATTCGATGATGGTTTCTTTTCTTATTGTAGCACAGAGTTGAACCTAACGGCGCGAAACATCAAAGAAGACCCTGTCATTATTATTGAGGTCCAAATGGGCATAGCGGGCCTGGCTCATATCTGTGTCATGGGGATTACGTGCTATCTCGACAAATTGATTGTCGACCCAAATCGAATGGGCAAAGGCTATAGTAAGATCCTCTATCATTGGGTCATAGACACCGCCCGAAATCTGGGCGCCGATCGTTTGATTATCGAGCCTGAACCGCGCGCCGCTTCGTTTTACGAGCGTATGGGCGCGCAACGCGCGGGCAATTCACCCCAGGAGTCTGTCGCGGGGGGACCGCTTCCGCGTTATGTTCATCCGCTCTAAACAAGCGGAATGAGCTATTACACAGACGAACCAGACCATATCTCGGAAATCCGCCGCCAGCTGCAGCGCTTCGTCACCGAACATGCGCCGCGGGAAAAACGCATCGCCTGGGACCGCGGATCCACGTGGCCCCGCGATATCTTCGAACGCATCGCGCAAATGGGTCTAATCGGTCTAACGATCCCAGAAGAATATGGCGGCATGGGGCAGGACATTGTCGCGGCTACCGCAGTGATTGACGAGCTCTGCCAAGCGGGCGCTTTCCTCGCCGGGCCCTATATTCACGCTGCCTTCTATGGCGGTATGAACTTGTCAGAGAATGGCTCCAAAGAACAAAAAGAAACGCTTCTTCCAAAGCTCGCCCGTGGCGAGATGTTCCTGTGTTATGGTTTGTCGGAACCGAATGTTGGAGGCGACCTAGCCAGCGTTGAGACTCGCAGTGCCATGGACGGCGATGAGATCGTCATCAATGGCGCCAAACGCTGGTGCACCGGCGCAGATTGGTCCGATTATATTTACTGCCTGACGCGATCTGGACCGCCGGAAGATCGCTATAAGAACCTTACCTTTGTTCTGATCCCAACCGATGCGCCTGGGGTGAGCATGCAGGCGATCGAGCATTCCAACTTGCGGTACACCAAATCCATGGATGTTTATTTTGACAATGTCCGCTTGCCGAAAACATCGATTGTCGGCGGAGAAGAGAATTGGAACCAAGGCTGGAAACTGCTTGCGGGTCGCGCGCTCGATGTCGAAAAGATTGAGATCACCGCGGTCGCTTATGGCATTGCGCGCGCTGCCGTTGAAGAGGCTTGGCAATATGCTCAGGAACGCGAGCAGTTCGGCAAACCCATCTCACAGCATCAAGCCATCCGACACAAATTGGTGACCGCTCGAACCAAGCTACAAGCCGCGAAACACATGCTTTATCATGGCGCCTATCTCGCGCAGACCGGCCAAGCCTGCAGTGTTGAGACATCAATGGCCAAATTATTTGTTGCAGATACCGCCGTGGAGATCGCCACAACTTGCCAACAAGTGATGGGGGCTTACGCGCTATCCGATGCTTATGATATGGAACGTCATGTCCGCGACCTGTTAGGCATGCCAATCGTCGGCGGGTCATCGGATATGCAAAAGAACAATCTCGCCAGCTTGATGCGTCTCTAGTTTCAAGCCGGAGTTGAGACGATGAACTGCGATAGATGACGACATGGAACTTGCTGCCCCAGGTCTCGAAAACTCAATCGTGCGATTGGAGCCGATGGACGTATCGCATCGCGATGTGATTTTCGATTCCGAGATTGAACCATCTCTGTGGAAATGGATGCCAGCCTTGCCCGGAGGAACCAGTCTGGGTCATTATTTCAACTCCATGCTGCAAACCCAAAAGTGCGGACTGTCGGCAACCTTTGTTTTGTTTGATCAATCCACGGACGAATTTGTCGGCGTTACGGGGTTCAACGAAATCAACAAAATCCATCGCCGCGTTCGCAATGCCGTGACGTGGCATCCACCCCACTTAGCAACGTCTCGGCTCTATCGTGCTGGACAATTGGCGATGTTGGAACGCGCCTATGCCTGGCGGGCAAAACGGATCGAATGGCAGATTAACACGCAGAACAATTATCGCTTGGGGGAGCTCGCCTTCATCAATCCAAAGCGAGAGGCTTTGTTCCGAAACTTCGAACGGACTGCGGATGGACTGTGGATCGACAAAGTCGTCTTCGCCATGACCAGGCCAGAAATTGCGGATGCCATTGTCCGCTTGAAAGCCGATTTATTTTAAACGGCTTAGACGCGGAACGTGCCGATCATACGATCACGTCTAGCCGTTCAATGCCGCGAAAAAATGGCAATGTCCGCCAAACAATCTCTTGCTCCGGCAGGCGCATATTTGGGTATCTCTCGAACAGATTTTGATACACGCGCCGCGCCTCAATTCGGGCCAATGGCGCACCGATACAAATGTGTGCGCCGCCACCAAATGAAACATGGGACGATCGTTTCACGGTAATATCGAACGCGTCTGGCGCTTCGAACTTGGATGGATCGCGATTGGCTGCGGCAAGCGACATGAAGACCGGCTGGCTTTTCTTCATCGGGCAACCCGCCACCTCTCGGTCTTCAGAGACAATGCGCGACGTGGCTTGTACCGGGGCTTCATAGCGCAGCACTTCTTCAACCGCTTGTGCCGCTAAACTTGGATCTGCCTTTAAAGCGGCCAATTGTTCGGGATGTTGCAAAAACAACCAGACGCCATTGCCGATCAAGTCCGTGGTGGTGAGGTTCCCGCCGACCAGGAGAGCCTGCAAATTGATCCGTAACTCATCATCATCAAAGGCGCCGCCATCTGCCTGGGCCTGGACCATATCGCTAATCAGATCGTCGCGAGGATCCGTTCGGCGTGCTTGCATCAGTTCCGCGAAATAGGCCTCCAGCTTTTCGCCGCTGGCCATCATATAAGCGGCTTCGTCTTCGCTGCGCAGAGGATTGAGGCTGAGAATAACGCCTTCAGACCAATCTCTAAATTCATCAAGGCGATTTTCATCAACGCCGAGAATGTGCGCGATAATCATGATCGGCAGGGGCACAGCGATATGCTCCATCAGATCAAATCGACCTGTGTCAGGCGCCGCATCAATGACTTTATCAATCATCGCCTCGATCTCGGGCTCCATCTTTTTGATCCGCGCGTAGAAGGCTTTGACCAGGGGCAAACGATTGCGCGAATGGTCCGGATCATCTTGAAACAAGATGCTTGAGCGGCGACCATCTGGATCTTCCGGATCAACCATCATCCGTGTCATCGATCCGGGCTCGGCATTCTTTGGATGCCGCACAAATGTTCGATCATTCACGGTCGCGCGGACA
>JABSQA010000212.1 GCA_013213825.1 Henriciella sp. | reverse complement strand
ATGATCCGATCCCAGGTCACCAGTGCACGGTTCTGCCCGAATGAGACTTCAGACTGATAACGTCCGATCAGGCGTGAACCCTGCGGGATCAGAACATATTGCCCAGTCACTGTATCGTAGACCGGCTGAATAACTTGAGCGACGATCGTTCCTGGTAGGTCGGAGTTGATGCCGGTAACGAGTGATGCCGGGATCAGCGTTCCCGCCATGACCTGATAGGGCGAAGCGGGGGCTTCGACGCCGTGCTGGTTATAAATATCGCCGCCCGCGCCTTCACCGGCAAATGCAAGCTTGCGGGATTGGAGATTTGCATCAGCGGATTGACTGAAGGCTGACGGCGCGCCTTGCGGCAGCGCGGCGAGCGCAAGAAGTTCCGATCCAAGATCAAGTGTAGGATCACGATATGACGGACCGGAATCGGAGACGGTCTGGCCAACGGTTTCGGATTGAAGCTGAAAGAAGACCGGCGCGCGGGCCGCCTCATCGGCAAGAGCCGCTTCTCGCATGCGCCTCGCCCTCTCGGCTTCATCGACGGGACTTGGCCGGAAATCATCTTCCACCCTTGTAACGAATTCGGGTTCCAGCCCGAGTTCGCGCTCGGCGCGGAGCATGGTCGCTCCAAGATCGCCGGAGAGCGGCGGGCCAAGCCGGGTTACCCGATCTTCAATCGGTGAGATGTCGCTATAGCTGGCGGGCAGCGCCCCAAGCCCCTCAGGCGTTCTGGTGTTCGTTGTGTTGTAGAGTTCCCGTCTTGCATCGGGATCTACCGCAGTAGGCGGTTTCAGGGCGATGCTCATCGCTGCGAATAAGCCGAGTACGCCAAGACCTGCGCCCACCATCAGAACCTTGCGATTGATCCGGGTGACGGGTTTCGGACTGGAGCGGATCTTCAACCGCTCAGCATGCTCGTCAAAGGGAATGGGCTCGGACATCTTCTTAGCCCCCAAAGATTGCCGCAAGGGGTGAACGCCGCTCATGGCGGGAGATACGAACGACGGTTTGATTGCGTTCACCGAGGCGCAGTTCGGCCGCACGGAACAACCGGTCAACGACATAATAATTGCTGCGCACGCGGTAGTTCACGAGTTCAGCGTCGCCGTCTTCGCCCAGCACGAAGAGAGGCGGCAGATCTGTGGCCATGATGTTATCCGGCATCTGGATGAAGACTTGCCGCCCATCATCAAAGACGCGCACTGGTTTCCAGGCCGGGCTGTCACCGCTCATCCGGTAGTCAAAGTTTAGCCCCTCCAATGTGAGGCCACTTTCAATGCTGCCAGCCTCACGGGCAACAGCACGCTCATTTCGGGCGGTAAGACCCGCCAGCTCATCTGCAGGATAGCGCCACGACAGGGCTGCCATATAGCCGCCTTCGACGCTTTCCAGTTCAAGGTGATAAGTACGACGGTCGGTAGCGATCATAAGATTGGTGCGGATGCCAGATGAGATGGGTTTGACCAGCACGTGCGCACGGGCTGTGTTGCCCGATCCGGAAATCGTATCTCCAACGACCCAGCGCACTGTGTCGCCTGCAGAAACCGAGACCAGCTCTTCGCCCGGTTGAAGCGCAACATCACTTACCTGGCCGGGGCTCGCATAGAGCCGGTAGAGCGCCCCTTCAGTGTAGGGATAGACCTGGATCGCATTCACATAGCCGTCGACTGAGGGTTCGATCAGCGCGCTCGTTCGCCCCTCCTGGATGGCTTGGCGGGGAGAAATTCGTGGTGTTCGCGCCGTATCACCGGGTGCTTCAATGCGCATCATTTGACCAGGCAGCGGCAGAGCGACCGTGCGTTCAACAATCTCGACGGGATATTCTTTATCGTCCTCTATCGGTGTTGCTTCGACAAAGGCTGCTGGGTCGATGGGATCGAGTTCAGTCGTTGCGCAAGCCGTTGTAAGCGCGAGTGCGGATGTGGCGAGGATAAAGCGAAACATGGGGATCATTCTCCTGTGACAAGGTCCTGTCCCCAGTTGAGGGCATGGACATAAATGCCGAGCGGATTGGCGCGGAGCGTCTCTGCGTCCGTCGGCGGTTGCGTGATGATTGTGAAATTGCCGGTGAAGCGCTGCGCCTGCATGAGCGCGCCATTCTCATAGGTCTTCTCGATCCAGCGGGCCTGAAAGCTGTCATCTGAGACGCGAACGACGCTGACGACATCCACCGTGCGAGATTTGCGGCCCACATCGGCGAAGGGATCATTCTCCTGGGCATACTGATTTAGCGTGGTGGACGCCCGGTCAGTCACAAAGTCGTAAGCCCGCAGCCAGTTCTCGCGCACAACCACCGGGTCAACGGAAAGCCCGCGTACGTTCTCGATAAAGCCAGCGAGATGATGGGCGATCTGCGCGTCGGTCGGCGTGTAGCGCTCGGTGGCAGGCGCTAGCGCGCGCGCAGCGCCTGTCTCGTCGACTTCGACCACATATGGCGTGACGGTCGATTGCATTGAGCGCCAGACGAGCGCGCTGGAGGTGACGAAGCTTAAGGCCAGGCATCCCAGCGCCATCAATCGCCAGTTCTTCGCCTGCACACGAGCAGACCCGATGCGCTCATCCCAGACCTGACCCGCCTTCTGATAGGGCGTTTCAGGAAATGGACTTGGTCCATATGAATTTGAGGATCGTTTGAACATCTATTCGTCCTTGTCATTGAGTTGTGGGGCTGCACCGGACGAACCGCGATCACCGTCGCGAAGACTGTGGGCCGCCATCTGACTGGCCTGGCTGGCATTCTGGCGAGCCTGCATTCGGCGCGCCCATCCCGGGCTTGAACTCGAATTGGATGGTCCGGACCCGTCGCTTCCACCGGTTCCATCAGGAGAGGGGCCGCCAGTCGCGCGCCACGCGCCCTGACTGCCACGGCGGTAGGCGTCTTTGAGAGACTGAGCTGGTCGACCGGCGGTTCTGCGTATGGCGTCGCCCCCTGCGCGGGCCATGCCCGCGACACCTGCGGCGACCGCGCCGACGCCACTTGTTCCCGATGCCACTGAGCCGAGCGTATATGAAGTACGCGCCGCGCCTGCCATGCTGGCGCCTGCTTTGACAGCGCTTGACGCGCCGCCTGCAGCCGCGCCAATCGCTGCGCGCCCACCAGCCCCTGCAACATAAGTCCCGGCAGCCGCACCTGCTACAGCGCCAGCCGCTGAACCCGCGCCGAGTTGCGGCGCGCCTGTGATCAACCCGCTCGCCACGCCTGGCGCAAAGATACCCATCCAGAAGAAGACAATAGCCGCAAGCACCGTGCCCATGACTTGTGCCAGCGTGACATCATCGCCGGTGCGGAACGCGTCGGTCACCGACGCAAACAGCGTTGAGCCGATGCCGATGATGACGGCCAGCACCATGAGTTTGATGCCAGACGTGATGACATTGCCTAGAACACGCTCTGCCAGAAAAGCCGACTTGTTCCAGAGCGCAAAAGGCACGAGCACAAATCCGACGAGCGTCGTCAACTTGAATTCCAGAATGGTGATGAAGAGCTGCACAGCGAGCACGAAGAAGGCCACCATGATAATCGCCCAGGCGATGAACATGACCGCGATCATGATGAAGTTGTGAA
>JABSQA010000211.1 GCA_013213825.1 Henriciella sp. | reverse complement strand
CCGGGGACATGGGCGGCCGGTCGTTGGAAGATGGCTTGATGGTGGCAACGCAGCGCAATGGATTGGTTCTAACAGAGCAATTCTGGTCTCGGGGGTGCTGATTGTATCTCTGTTCGCAGTCACGTTTGTTGGGTCAAACCGAATCGAGTTGAACGATCAATACTCGAAATATTTTTCGGAGGACCTTGAGTTCCGACGCGATACAGATTTCGCACGTTCAAGACTCAATGGCATCATCAATATCGACTTCAATATTGAATCTTCCGGTCAAACGGAGGTGATCGCGCCGGCTGCTTTGGGTGAAGTCGAGGCATTCGCGAACTGGCTTCGTACGCAACCCTCCGTGACATACGTTCATTCCCCAGTGAATTTATTCAAGAAGCTCAACCAGAATTTTCACAATGATGATGAGCGCTATTTCTCCATCCCAGATACCAGGGAAATGGTTGCACAGTATCTGTTGATCCTGGAGCTGTCTCTGCCACGTGGGCAAGATACTTCAAATTTTATTACGCTCGACAAGTCCGCGATCAAACTGAGCGCAATCACGAGCGACTTGACCGCAGCTGAATCTAGGGAGTTACGCGTTGCTGCGGAAAACTGGTTTCGGCAAAACAGCGCTGTTGGGCTAACAGCCGAGGGTATGAGCACGCATTTGATGTTCGCCTATGTGTCGCAAAACAATATTGAAGGAATGCTAAGAGGAGTGCCGCTTGCTCTGCTCGGCATTGCGATGATTCTTGGTTGGTCATTTCACAGTTTTTGGATTGGCGCTGCAGCGCTGATCAGCATTACTCTTCCGATTGCGGCGTCGTTCGGCATATGGGGGTTGTTGTATGGCCAGATCGGAACAGCCGCGGCCGTCGTGGCGGCCGTCGCCGTAGGGATCGTCGTTGACGACACAGTACACTTCCTGACCCGATATCATGACGCAAAAGCCACCGACCTATCCAATCGTGAAAGCTCAATCAAAGCCCTGCGAAGGTCCGGTCCCGCAATAATTACATCGTCTTTGATCCTGACGCTCGGATTTTTCATTCTGAGCTTTTCAACGTTCAAGGTGAACCAAAACATGGGTGGCTTGATGGTAATTGTTACCGTGGTGGCATTAATTTTCGTACTGATCATCTTGGCGTCAATTTTCGCCGCCCAAACTAACAAGATCACGGAATCAAAAAATGCAGTTTAGCGACTCCTTTAGACCGTCCCGTTTCGGAAGTTTTTTCGCCACTTCGTGTTCAAGAATTTTAGTTGCGTTTTTCCTATGTATCTATGCATCGCCGATCTCTTTTGCGTTCAACCTGTCGAGCGACTCAGCATTGTGGGGACAGGAAATCATGGACGAGGTGAAACTCAGCGAAACCGGTTTTGTCGATAGTTCAGCGAATTTGACGATGATCCTCACCGGCAGGAATGGGCAGGAAAGTGTTCGGGAACTGCGCATAAAGACGTTGGAGATTGCCGATCCTGACGAAGGGGACAAATCGATGATCATTTTTGATCATCCCGCGGATGTTAAGGGCACTATCCTGTTGACGCACTCGCATTTGTTGAAGTCGGATGATCAATGGCTTTATCTACCGGCTCTGAAGCGCGTGAAACGGATCTCGTCAGCGAATAAATCGGGGCCGTTCATGGGCTCGGAGTTTTCATACGAAGATTTCTCCGCTCAAGAGCCGAAAAAATTCGAACACACATGGATTGAGACTGCGCCTTGCCCCATCGAGCAGACGTTGGTTTGTCATGTCATTGAGCGGCGCCCGCGCTATGATCGATCAGGATATTCCAGTCAGAGAGTCTGGGTGGATGAGAGCATCCTGCAGTATCGCATGATCGAGTATTACGATCTGAAAGGGAGCTTGCTTAAACGTTTAAGCCTCTCGGATTTCAAACTTTTCGATGAACAATACTGGCGGGCCCACGATTACACGATGGAGAACGTCCAGAATGGAAAGAAAACCAGGATCATCTGGAAGGATGTGTCGTTAGGGAACGGCTTCAGCGATAATGACTTCAAATCCAGTTCGCTGCGGCGAACCCGGTAATGTCGAACGACGGTTTGATCATTCGCGAACGCAACCGCAGTTCTGTGGTCCAGTGAGAAGTTTTGATGTGCGAAAAGACTTGATGCAAGTTCGATGGTTCGAGTCTTTTTGGAGAAAAGGGGAAAGCCGCCTTCCCAACGGCCCGCAGCATTTGATTTGTCTTTGCCTGTTCGTGCTCTTCGCTGTGCCATCTGCGATGGCCCAGGAAACAGAGCTTGAACTTCAAATTGAGCCAGAATTCAGATACTTTTTTGAGACACCTTCAGATGCGCGACAGGTCGACGCTTTCGGGGCGGTAGCTATAGAGGCGACGCTTGAAACGCTCTGGGAAGGGGGAGCGCATAGTTTTA
Source organism: Henriciella sp. (assembly GCA_013213825.1). Classification (GTDB taxonomy): domain Bacteria; phylum Pseudomonadota; class Alphaproteobacteria; order Caulobacterales; family Hyphomonadaceae; genus Henriciella. Next base: position 1,164 of record JABSQA010000211.1, on the reverse strand, counting down.
TCATAAATCCTCGCATCCGTCTGGACATCGAAAATCCAGATGACGAACGCTTTGATTTTCGTTCATTTCATTATGAAGGAATCTTCGAGAACTTTGAACTCCGACTGGGAGTCGATCGCGTCTTTTGGGGGGTCACGGAGTTCGCGCATTTTGTTGATGTCATTAATCAGACCGACAGTGTTGAAAGCCTGGACGGTGAAGAGAAACTTGGCCAGCTAATGTTGAACATTACCGTGCCGTCTGAGTGGGGCACGTTTGATTTCTTTATTCTCCCCGCCTTTCGAGAGCGAACATTTGAGGGTGTTTCCGGAAGACCCAGACTCGACATTCCTGTCGATGTATCTCGGCCGATCTACGAAGATCCAGAAGCAGAAAAGCACGTGGATTATTCTGCCCGGTGGAGTCACTATGTCGGCAATTTGGATGTTGGATTAGCGTACTTCAAAGGCACTGGCCGAGAGCCAAGTTTCGTCTTGGATACAGACGAAAACCTAGATCCGGTTCTGAGGCCGCGATATTCTCAGATAGAGCAGGGCAGCGTTGATGTTCAGATGACGCTGGACGTTCTTCTTCTGAAGTTTGAAGGCTTGGTTCGAGAGGAACTCGGAGAAACGTCCTCTATGGCCACGGGTGGATTCGAATATTCGGTATACGGGGCATTCGGGACTTCGGCAGATATTGGGATGATCGTGGAGTACGCCTATGACGAACGTGGCTCACGCTCTGCAAACCCTTATGACAACGATATTTTTGCGGGTGTGCGTCTCGGGTTTAATGATGCGAATGCAACATCGATATTGGGAGAGGTTGGAGTGGATTTGAACACTCAGGAGCAGATATTGCGAATTGAGGCGCAACGACGATTGAATGATAACTTGTTCTTGCGCGCCGAGTTGTATTCTTTTTCGCGTGCAGATGCTCAGTCTCCCCTAAACAGTTTTCGCGACGACGACTTTTTCCTCATCCGATTGGCTTATCAATTTTAGTGCGTCTAGCGTGCGGCTATTGCGATGAAAAGCACTTAGCGATCCCTTAAAAGAAAAGGGGCCGACCTCGCAAAGATTGAACGCTCGGCCAGGAGAGAGCATGTAAGACGTAGAGAAAAAAGATACAAAAACAAGCATAAAAATGATAAAAAAAGTTTTACTCATAAAAAAATATTTT
>JABSQA010000210.1 GCA_013213825.1 Henriciella sp. | reverse complement strand
AGTGCCAGACCCGGTTCTGTTTAAACCGCTCATTGGGATGGATGCGACATCATCCTCGCCCCCCAATACAGTCGGCGAGCGCTGGCCCGAAGATTTAAGCATGGGGTCTAGCCCCGAACAGCATCCGATGGCTTGGGCGACACGAAGTGACTGCTATCGCGGAGTCTATTCCGCCATGGGGCATGGCTTTGAAAGCTATCAAGATCCAAACTATCGCGCGTTTTTAAGCTTCGCGTTTGATTGGGTGTCAGAGGCGCGGGATGTTCAAACCGGGTGTGCACCTTAATGACAGGCTAGATAAAACCGCGCTGGCTTAGCACCTGTTGGATCTCGTCCAAGATCGCGGGGTCATCGATGGTCGCTGGCATTTTCCAGGCATCGCCATCTATGATCTTGCGGATGGTTCCGCGGAGAATTTTACCGGACCTCGTTTTCGGAAGACGTTCAACCTGCATCACAGTTTTAAGCGCGGCGACCGCGCCAAGCTTTTCTCGAACCAGCTGCACGCATTCAGATTCAATGTCGCCAACACTATTATGGGCGCCATCTTTGACGATCACAAAGCCAATCGGGATTTGGCCTTTGAGCTTATCGGCGATGCCGATCACCGCACATTCTGCGACATCGTCATGCGCGGCAATGATCTCTTCCATGCCACCCGTTGATAGGCGATGCCCAGCAACATTGATGATGTCGTCCGTCCGGGCCATGATCGAGATATAGCCGTCCTGATCGATAAAGCCCGCATCGGCGGTTTCGTAATAGCCCGGGAAGGTGCTGAGATAGCTGCCCTTGAAGCGATCATCCTTGTTCCACAAAGTGGGGAGGCAACCCGGGGGGAGGGGCAGTTTGATACAGATATTGCCAAGCTCACCGGGCGGCATTGTCTCGCCCGCATCATTGAGGATTTGAACTTCATATCCGGGAATGGAAACGCAAGGCGAGCCATACTTTACGGGCAGTTCTTCGATGCCCATACGGTTTGAAGCGATCGGCCAACCGGTTTCAGTCTGCCACCAATTGTCGATCACCGGAATGTCTAAGAGTTTTTCGGCCCATTGGATCGTATCAGGATCAGCACGTTCGCCGGCGAGGAATAGGGTTCGCAAGGATGACGTGTCATACTTTGCGAGGAATTTGCCGTCAGCATCTTCTTTCTTGATGGCGCGAAGAGCTGTCGGTGCGGTAAACAAGGTCGAGACCTTGTGCTCATCTATGACTCGCCAAAAGGCGCCGGCATCTGGGGTCCCAACCGGCTTGCCCTCGAACAAAACAGTCGCGCATCCCTGGAGGAGCGGACCATAGACAATATAGCTATGACCGACGACCCAGCCCACATCGGAAGCGGCCCAATACACGTCGCCCGGATTTGTATTGTAGATATTCTTCAGGCTCCATTTGAGGGCCACCATATGTCCGCCATTGTCGCGGACGACGCCTTTAGGCTCGCCTGTGGTTCCAGACGTGTAGAGGATATAAAGCGGGTCGGTCGCGGCGACGGGCACGCAGGGAATGATATCATCTGCGTCCGCCTTAGACAGAAAATCCGCCCAGCTTAGATCACGGTCTTGCTCAAGATCAGCGGGGTGTTGCGGGCGTTGATAAATCACGCAAGCGTCTGGCTTGTGGCTCGACAGCGCGATCGCCTCATCAAGCAATGGCTTATAAGAGATGATCCGTGAAGGCTCGATGCCGCAGGACGCGCTCAGAATGACTTTAGGTTTGGCATCATCAATCCGTGTCGCGAGTTCCTTGGCGGCGAAGCCACCAAAGACCACTGAGTGAATGGCCCCAATCCGGGCGCAAGCGAGCATGGCAAATGCAGCCTGGGGGATCATCGGCATATAGATGATCACGCGGTCTCCCTTGCCGACGCCGAGCGCCAATAGACCCGCCGCGACGTCGGACACGCGTTTTTGCAACTCTTTATAAGAGTAGGTTTGCTTTTGATCGGTGACCGGGCTGTCATAGATCAAAGCCGCTTGGTCGCCGCGGCCAGCTTCGACATGTCGGTCGACACAATTGAAGCACGTATTGCACTCAGCGCCCGCAAACCAACGTCCATACACGCCTGCATCAGGATCAAAGACTCGATCCGCTTCTCTGACCCATTCGATCGCGCGCGCGGCGTCGGCCCAGAATGCTTCCGGGTTATCCTGCCAGTCCTTATAGATGTCGCGATAGGTCTTTGGCATGGGCAGCTCCTCCTAGAGATTCAGCGTGCAGCGGGGCGAGAATGCTGCCATGAAACGGTCGGGCCTATAACCAACATGCGAGCCCAAGATAGGAAGGGGACTTTAGTCGAGTAAGTGATTTTACCAAGACCTCGTTTTGGTGTTTGCGCATTCGATGGTCCATTAGGATCTGATTGGCGATGCGTGAGTAGATTTGATATGGTCCATCCAAGTCCGTTGCGCGAGAAGGCTGAGCAATGAAACATCACATTATGATCGCGCTGGGTCTGCTTATGGGGGCGGTGTTCAGTTTTCGATTAGCGAATGCGCTTGTCATTCCCGGTCTGGGCTTTTCTGAGCTATATCTCTTTGGCGGTATTGTGATCGCCGCCGCCCTGATATTCTTCGGTCTGAAAGAACGCCGCGCTGCGCGTGAACCTTCGAAAGAGCAAGACTTTTAATCCAAAGTCGATCTCTACATTTTCGATGCTTGGTCCTTTTTGATTCTGCGGTAAAGCTGTTTTCCAAAATATGTAGGGAGGACAAAGATCGTGTCCGATAACAAACAAAGAGATGCGAAAGGCTATTGGGCCGCCACGATTCGCCTGACTTTAAGCTTGCTCGTAATCTGGTTTGTCGTCTCTTACGGGGCTGGCATCCTGTTTAGGGATTTTCTAGATCAATTCACTATCGGCGGCGCGCCAATTGGGTTTTGGTTTGCGCAGCAAGGCTCAATCTACGTTTTCGTGGCTTTGATCTTCTATTATTGCTGGGCCATGGCACGTCTCGAGCGCAAATTCGGCGTGGAAGGCTAGATCTATGGATTGGACGCTTTTTTTCGTCATCACAACATTTGGGCTTTATATCGGAATTGCTATTTGGGCGCGTGCCGGTTCGACGGATGATTTCTACGTCGCGGGTCATGATGTTCACCCGACTGTAAATGGCATGGCGACGGCCGCGGACTGGATGTCTGCGGCGTCTTTCTTGTCTATGGCCGGGTTAATCGCCTTCTTAGGCTATGGTGGCTCGGTCTACCTCATGGGCTGGACAGGCGGCTATGTTCTACTCGCCGTTTTGCTTGCGCCCTTCTTGCGCGAGTTTGGTAAGTTCACGGTCCCGGATTTTGTCGGCGACCGTTACTATTCCGATATCGCGCGGATCATCGCAGTGATTTGTGCGCTCTTCGTCTCGTTCACCTATATTGCGGGACAGATGAAAGGCGTAGGTGTCGCCTTTTCAGGCTTCTTGGGCGTGGATTTCAATGTCGGTATCATTATCGGCATGGTGATCGTGTTCGTCTATGCTGTGCGCGGGGGGATGAAGGGGGTGACCTATACGCAAGTCGGTCAGTAGTGCGTCTTGATCTTTGCTTATACGGTCCCGGCAATC
>JABSQA010000021.1 GCA_013213825.1 Henriciella sp. | reverse complement strand
TCCCTTTTTCTATGCGTATGGCTTGAACGAGAAACCGTTAGCGCACTGTTATTTATTCAGAATTATCGAGCGGCGCTCTGATTTCGACGGTGGCATGATCGATATCGAATGCGTCCTGGAGACGGCGTTTCACGGCCAGCCTCAACGATTCGGTGCAGACTCCTGGTTTTGCCAGCACATCGAGTGTGATCAGGGTTTTTGACTCATTCAACGCCCAGGCATGGATATGATCGACATCCTCAGCGTCTGGCAATGTGCGCTTTAGATCAGCTTTAATGTCTTCAATTGACAGGCCCGGTGGGACGCCCTCAATCAATATGTGTCCAGTACTGCGTACGACGCGGACCCCACCAAAGGCGATAATCACAGCCACAATGACCGACAAAATCGGGTCGATCGGCATCCATCCCGTCCACATGATCACCAAGGCCGCGCCAATGGCAGCAACCGATCCCAGCAAGTCACCCGCAACGTGCCAAACCGCCGCGCGCATATTGAGATCATCATGATCGCCGCCATGCAAAATCCGGAACGCTAATAGGTTCACCACCAGCCCCAGACTGGCGACAATTAATAGCAAATTGCCCATGATCGGCGCGGGATCGAGCAGGCGTTGTACAGCCTCAAACACGATCCATACGGCAAGTGCGAGCAAGGCGATGCCATTCACGAAAGCCGCCAGGACTTTGAACCGCGTCCATCCGAACGACCGGGTCGCATCTGCAGGGCGTTCCGCCAGTTTAAACCCGATCCATGCAAGAGCGAGCGATCCTGCATCTGTGAGCATGTGCGCCGCATCAGCAAGCAATGCGAGCGATCCGGAAATCACCCCGCCAATCACTTCAGCGATCATGAAGGTAAAGGTCAGAACCGCGGCAAGCGCAACGCGCCGACGTCCATCCGCCGTTGCTCCGATGCCGGCGCTATGATCGTGATGAGCGTGACCGTGATGGTGCGAGTGTGAGTGCGAATGCATTCCTTAAGGATATCGCATTGCGCTTAATGAGCAATAAAAACAAATACTTATATAAGTTATAACGTACCGAGGGCGTTAAGTCCTTGATCGTGTTGCGCTTAATCCAATGGCGGATTTGCGTGATGGTCAGATCCGGCGCCATTTGTCGGCGTTATCGTCGGCTCCTCATCATCGGTCATGGCCCGGACAAGTGAGACGAGGACTGACTTCAAACGCTCATCTTTGATCCGCGCGAAGCTTCGGACGAATTCCATCAACAATCGAGAGGATCCCAGCTCATCAAAGTCATCGCTGGAGGCATCTGATTTTACGGGATCGAAAAACCAACCTGGCGAGACGTCCAGGCGCGTCGCGATCAAATAAAGCCGTCCGGCACTGACCCGATTGGCTCCTGTCTCATATTTCTGAATCTGTTGATACGAAATGCCCAGTGAATCACCCAATTGATCTTGAGTGAGGCCCATGAGAATACGACGTCGTCGAATTCGATCTCCAACGAGTCGATCCACTTCGCTGGCAGTTAATGCAGTGTTTTCAAGGTCTGTCATGGCATCCTCGCACGATGGCACAGAATAGCGCCTCTCATATCAAATAAGAAACTAGGTCGAAGTCGGTTCATGACAAGTCTGTTAAACGCATACGCGCGGCTTGCTTTGGCACAGTCACACACTTTACAAATGGCGCGGCCTGGGGAAACTGCCCGAGAAAGCGATATGGTTATCTTCATTCATGCGTAAAGTTCACCAAATTTTGCTCGCAACGTCCGTCGCCTCACTGGTTTTGACGGCGTGCCAGAACAATAATCGACGTCAAGAATTGGCCTATGTTGAACGGCCCGTGGAGCAGCTTTATGCTCGCGCCACCGATGAAATGGACAAACGGGATTATGATACCGCCATTCTGTTGTTCAATGAGGTTGAACGGCAACACCCTTATTCAGAATGGGCGCGTCGGTCTTCTTTAATGTCAGCCTTTGCCGCCTATGAGTCGCGAAAGTATGACGAGGCGGTTGGAACCGCGCAGCGATATCTGTCACTCAACCCCGCCGGGCAAGGCGCATCATACGCGTACTATCTGATTGCCGTAAGCCATTTTGACCAAATCATGGATGTCGGTCGGGACCAGAAGACCACGGAACTGGCGCGCGACGCCTTGCTCGATGTTGTTCGCCGCTATCCAGAAACAGATTATGCGCGCGATGCCTCAGTCAAACTCGACATGGTTCGGGATCAATTGGCGGGCAAAGAGATGGAAATCGGCCGTTGGTACTTGCGGCGGAACCAGCATCTCTCCGCGATCAATCGGTTCCGCACCGTTGTTAAAGACTATGATACAACCAGCCATGCGCCAGAGGCCTTGCACCGTCTGGTCGAAGTCTATTTGTCGATGGGGCTGAAACAGGAAGCCCTCGCGGCGGGCGCTGTGCTTGGCTATAATTATCCTGACACCGTCTGGTACCGTTATTCCTATCGTCTGCTCAGCGGACAGGGGTTGGCCCCAGAAGGGGCGACAGAGGCGCAAAAAAGGACTTGGTTGGAACGCCTTATCCCGGGTGGAAATTAGGGCTTGTTCTCATTTTGTTCTCATTGTATGAGGGGGCATGTTATATGCGCTCTCTATCCAATCTTTTGTTCTGATCGATCGGCTTCAGCTTGATGCAGCCTCTGGGTTTACTGCGCTAACCGGTGAGACTGGGGCGGGTAAATCGATCATTTTAGATGCCATTGGCCTCGTGCTGGGCGGTCCCGTCAACCGCAAGCAAGTGCGGGCAGGGGCCGATCAAGCCAGCGTTACGGCGGAGTTTATTCTAGATGCGGCGCATGCTGCATGGCGCGTGCTGGACGCGCACGGGCTGACTTATGACACTGAAGACGCCTTATTGCTGCGCCGGTCCGTGCCAATCAAGGGCCCGTCGCGGGCCTTCGTAAACGGCCAGCCCGTGGCGGCATCCGTGCTTGCAGACCTTGGCGAAGTCTTGGTCGAAATTCACGGCCAACACGCGGCGTCCGGATTGATGCGCCCATCGACCCATTTGGACTTGTTGGATGCCTTTGCTGGGCTTGAACGCGATGTTGCCACTTGTGGTGACTTGTGGCGAACGGTTGAAGCGAAACGTGCCGAAAGACAGACATTGGAAGCCACGGTGCGGGCCGCCCAAGAAAAGCAGGAATGGCTCGCTTTTGCGGTGGAGGATCTTTCAAAACTTGCGGCCGAAAGCGGCGAAGTTGACACGCTGACCACACAGCGCGGCGCACTCCTACAGTCAGAACGGATCACTGAAGCGGTCGACGAAGCGTCCAAAGCGATACGCGACCCGAAGCTGGAAGACTCATTGATGCGTGCTGCGAAGGCGGTTGATCGCATCGTTCGAGTGCCGGGTCTGGATGTGATGGATGAGACCCTCGCGATGATCGCGACCGGCGCCTCAGAAGCCCTCGAGCGGACACTGATTGAACTCGCTGAAGCCAATGCAGGGGTCGGCGAATTGTCCCGCCATGCCGCGCATGATTCGAATCAATTGGAAGCTGTTGAAGCGCGGTTATTCGCCCTGCGTGCGGCAGCGCGAAAATATGACTGCATGCCCGAGCATATTGCTGAGACTTTAGAACGGTTTCAGCGCGACTTGGCCTTGTGTGATGCGGATTCTGCAGCGCTCGATGACAGTCGTGCGCAAGAGGCGGCCGCAGAGGCTGCGTGGCGAAAAGCGGCCGATCAATTGAGCAGCAAAAGGCGAAAAACCGCCAAGACGTTAGAGACGAGTATTCAGAATGAACTCGAGCCTTTGCACTTAGGTCGCGTACAAGTGCGTGTGGCATTCACACCTCTCGCAGAAGGCGAGAGTGGGGTGAAAGGGTTGGAACGCGCAACCTTTGAAGTGGAAACCAATCCTGGGGCCGGATTTGGACCGCTCAAGGCGATTGCGTCGGGCGGCGAGCTGGCGCGATTCTCGCTGGCCTTAAAATGTGCGCTGAGCCAAACCGGCGCGGCCTGCACATTGATCTTTGACGAAGCCGATCAAGGGGTTGGTGGCGCGGTCGCTGCGGCGATTGGCGAACGTTTGGCGCGATTGTCGAATGACCGACAAGTGTTTGCGATCACGCATAGTCCACAAGTTGCTTCAGCGGCGACGCGGCAATGGCGTGTGCGCAAGGATGCGGACCCATCAGGCCAAATTACCAGTCACGTGGCGCAACTTGATGACGGTCAACGACTTGAAGAAATTGCCCGAATGTTGTCAGGCTCCAGCATAACCAATGAGGCGCGCGCCGCCGCATTGAAATTGCTGGAGGCGGCATGAATGCAGACATTGCGGTAGACGCACTGACCGAAGACCAAGCACGCCAGGAATTGGCGCGCTAAATGACCGAAATCAAACTGGCCGATGCCAGCTATTATGCCGATGATGATCCACATCTGACAGATGCGGCCTATGATAAGCTGCGGCGCCGCAATCTCGAGATAGAGGCTCGGTTTCCGCATCTCAAACGGTCGGACAGTCCAAGTGATCGCGTTGGCGCGGTGGTCAGTGACGGGTTTGGTAAGATTGAGCATGGCGTCCCCATGCTCTCCTTGGACAATGCATTTTCAGACGAAGATGTGCAGGACTTTGCCGACCGCATCCGCCGGTTTCTCGGCTTGGATGCCCAGGACGAATTGGTCATCACCGCAGAGCCCAAAATTGACGGTCTTTCGCTCAGCCTCACTTACGAAAAGGGTGAACTCGTCAAAGCCGCGACACGCGGCGATGGCCGGGTTGGGGAAGATGTCACAGCGAACGCCCGGACGCTGGCGGACGTGCCAAAAACGCTGAAGGGTGCGGGCTGGCCAGATCGCATCGAGATTCGCGGTGAAGTCTATATTTCCGACGCCGATTTCGCCGCACTCAATGCGGCCGAAGAAGCGGCTGGGCGGAAGCTCTATATGAATCCACGCAATGCGGCGGCCGGTGGGTTACGACAGAAAGATCCCGCCGTGACGGCTCAACGCCCGCTCAAATTCTATGCTTACGCTTGGGGGGACATGTCCGCTCCCTTTGCACAGACCCAATATGAAGCGGTTCAGAAGCTCGCCGAATGGGGGTTTCAGACCAATGACCTGTTCCATCCGCATCAGAGCGTTGAAGGCCTGATCACAGCCTATCGCGATATGATCGAGCGCCGGGCCAATCTTGGTTATGATATTGATGGGGTGGTCTACAAAGTTGACCGCCTCGATTGGCAGCAAAGACTCGGCTTTGTCAGCCGTGCGCCACGCTGGGCCATCGCCCACAAATTTCCTGCGGAGAAAGCGATTACAACGCTGGAGGCGATCGACATTCAAGTCGGGCGGACTGGCTCGCTCACGCCCGTGGCGCGACTCAAGCCGGTCACAGTGGGCGGTGTCGTCGTTTCGAACGCCACATTGCACAATGAAGAGGAAATTGAGCGCCTGGATGTGCGCGAGGGCGATCAGGTGGAAATTCAACGCGCGGGCGATGTCATTCCACAAGTGCTGCGCGTGTTGGATCCGGAGCGCCCGGACCGGGCCCCTGCTTTTGTCATGCCACATACCTGTCCCGAATGTGGATCCGCAGCCGTGCGTGAGATTGATGATAAAGGCAAAGAAGATGTGCGCCGACGCTGCACGGGCGGGCTGATCTGTCCGGCTCAAATCATCGAGCGGTTGAAACATTTCGTGTCGCGCAAAGCGCTCGACATAGACGGGCTCGGGGCGAAACAGATTGAGCTATTCTATGAACGCGGCCTGATCTCCGCGCCGCAGCATATTTTCCAATTGCCGCAGCGGATTGCCGAAGCTGGGTTTGATCCGCTGGAGAAATGGGATGGTTTTGGCGATGTCTCCGCACAGAAATTGCTGGCAGCCATCGATGAGCGTCGCCAAGCTCCATTCGCGCGCCTCTTGAACGGGCTTGGCATTCGTCATGTCGGGCAGACCACGTCTGATCTGTTCTCGCGCACCTTTGTTCAATGGGCGACGTTTTGGGACCATGTCGAGCGCGCGCGCGACAATCCCGAGGGAGAGGCGGCACAAGCTCTGGTGTCAATTGATGGCATTGGTGGTGCGGCCGTCGGCGCGCTGACCGCTTTCGCGAGTGAGCCCCACAATCAAGAGATGATGCAAGATTTGCTTTCGGAGATCACCGTTCTGGACGGTGAAGCGCCCGCGAGCGAAAGCCCTGTCTCGGGTAAGACAGTTGTTTTTACCGGCACGTTGGAGGCCATGACCCGCGATGAAGCGAAAGCGCGCGCCACATCGCTGGGGGCGAAAGTCTCCGGCTCCGTTTCCGGCCGTACCGACATTCTGGTCGCCGGACCTGGCGCCGGCTCGAAACTCAAGAAAGCGCAAGATCTCGGCGTGAATGTGATGACGGAAGCTGAGTGGATTGAGTTGATTAGCGGCCTTTAAAGCGCCGCGCAGGCCGCCTGCAACCAGTCGGCCACATCACCGTCGACCAAGTCACCAATCTCCGCCAGCACCCGTTGGTGATAATCATCGACCCAGTCACGTTCGTCTTGTGTGAGCAAAGCGACGTCAATCAATCCCCGAGCAAGCGGCGCGAACGTGATACACTCGAATCCGAACATCGGGCGGTCGCCACCTTCAATCGGTTCGGCGGGCGTCACATATTGAAGGTTCTCGATGCGAATGCCGTAAGCGCCTTCCTTGTAGAAGCCGGGTTCATTGGAGACGATCATGCCGGGCATAAGCGGAGTGGAATTCCATACTTTGGCGATGCGTTGAGGCCCTTCATGCACGCCTAAATACACGCCGACGCCATGGCCGGTGCCATGATCATAATCGAGGCCGGCCATCCACAATGCATGCCGCGCCAAAACATCTATATGCGTCCCGGTCGTCCCTTCTGGGAATCGCACACGATCCATGGCGATGTGGCCTTTCAAGACCAAAGTATAGTGCCGCTTCATGTCCTCACTGGGCGTGCCAATCGTTACGGTGCGGGTAATGTCCGTAGTTCCGTCTGGATATTGCCCGCCACTATCCACCAGATAGAGCGAACCCGGCGCTAGCGTGCGATTGGAGGCAGATGACACCCGATAATGCGGCAGCGCGCCATTCGGTCCAGCGCCTGAAATCGTCTCAAACGACATATCCTTCATGCTCGCATCGACGCTGCGAAAATCGAGAAGCTTCAGCGCCGCGTCGATTTCTGTATAGGTCCCGGATTGTGCGTCCGTATCTAACCAATGCAGAAAACGCGTCACTGCGGCGCCATCACGCCGGTGCGCCGCGGCTGTTCCACCAATTTCAGTCGCATTCTTGCAGGCTTTGGGCAGCAGAACCGGATCTTGTGCCCGAATGATCTCAGCGCCTGCAGCGTCTAGTTTTTGGAAGAACCAGGCTGAGGCCAACGCTGGATCTAGGCTCACTTTTTGCCCTTTGAGCGCCCCTAAGTCCGCTTCCAAATCATCCATCGGCGCGAGTGTGACCTGATTGCCAAGATGCTCCCGCAGGCCAGGTGTCTCCTTTGCAGGATCCAGATAAAGCGATGCGCTGGCATCGGCGCGTAAGATCGCACGCCCCAAAGGAAGTGGAGAGCAGGCGACGTCACCGCCGCGAATGTTGAACAGCCACGCAAGGCTTGCGGGTGCCGTAATGACCACAGCATCTGCGCCGGCTTCCTGGAGCGCATCTGCAATGATTGCGCGCTTTTCGTCCGAAGCTTGCCCAGAATATTCGATCGCGTGAGCCCGAACGGGCGCTTGGGGTTGAGGCGGTCGATCCACCCAAGCCACATCGATCGGATTTAGCTCCACCGCCTGAATGCTTGCTCCCGCCTTTTTTGCAGCCTTTTCAATAAGCTCAACATCATTGGGCGTCATCAAGGCCGGGTCATAGCCAATGGTCTTGCTGGCAAAGTCTTGCGAGCCGAGCCATCCAAACGGACCAGGGTCCGGCACGGGAACTCGAACAAATAGGTCATTGTCGGTCTGGTCGGCGGCTTGAATTGTGTAGCGCCCATCTATGAATATCGCCGCCATGTCTGACATCACTAAGGCCGACCCGAATGAACCGGTAAAACCACTGATCCAAGCCAAGCGTTCGTTCGCATCTGGCAAATACTCGTTTTGATACTCATCCTCATGCGGGACGTAGAAGCCATCCAGTCCGAGCTTGGCGAGTTCAGCGCGGAGTTTTGGCAGGTTTTCACGACCGATTTGCGGGCCGCCCTTGACGTCGAAATTCTGTTTCATGGCTTTTCAATAGTCCCGAATGCGCGGGCCTGCAAAGTTGAAAGTGAGGCATGCAGAAAATCATACATATTTTCGAATTTATATATGTTTTCGCAACCCTTCGATCCTATATAGCGGTCACAATAAATAATAACCTCCCAGGAATATCATTATGAAAAATCTAAACGTCATGCGGGGCTATACCGGCCTGCAAGCCTTTTTTCCGACGACATCGAATAATGTCCAAGAAATCGAACCGACCAATACGGTCAGCGTCGTGAAGAGCGATGACACCATTGAATCTGCGCGCCCACGCGTTTTGACACAGCGCAATGCCCGTCGTGCGCGTCGCTTCGCGCACTAATTATTGCGATTTTGTAGAACCAAAGTTGACCATCCGTCCCGGCGGATGCGTTTGACAAGTGAGAGCTCGCGGCCCGTATAGGCTGCGCGCACCAGGGGCTCCTGGCGCGTTAAAAGGCCCGATAGGATGATATGTCCACCCGGCGCGACCAGCGGAACCAGCTTTGGCGCCAGTCGCGTCAGCGGACCTGCCAAGATATTGGCAAAAATCAACTCATAGGGTGCCGCCGCTTGGATGATCCGATTGGTTGCCCCGCGGGTTTGATAGGTTTTGAATCGATTGGCGACATTGTTTTTGCGCGCATTCTCATTCGCCACCGTAACGCTTTGCGCATCGATCTCCGTTCCGATGGCCCGTTTGGTGCCGGTCTTGATGGCGGCAATGGCCAGGACACCAGAGCCGGTGCCGACGTCCAATACGGTTTTCGGGGAACCGGTTCGCAACACATGCTCGAAACCGAGCAGGCAGCCTAAAGTCGTGCCATGATGGCCGGTTCCAAAGGCAGGACCGGCTTCGATGAGGATGTCCGTCTTTCCGGGCGAAGTGGCGGTCAATGCGTGACTGCCTGCAACAATAAACCGCCCAGCATGGACCGGCGGCAGTCCTTCCAAAGAAAGCGTGACCCAATCGCGATCGGGCAATTGCTCAATAACCGGATTAAGCTCGGGCGTGGCCTCTCGAATCAGGGCCGCGCTGGCTTCGGCGTCCTCTTTTGTCTCCGCATACGCATCCAGACGCCAAGTTAGGCGTGTATCCTCTTTAGCGTCGACAGCGCCTGCCGGAGACGAATCGGTCCAAGCAAGTGTGTCCCAGGCAGTTTCGATGGCCGCGCGCGGGCCTTTGGCAGAAATCTGATACATGCGCGCGGCCTTAGCAGCGTGTCTCCATGCTGCCTAGTGGTCAGGCGCGCGAAGCTCTGTATAAGGCAGGCATGACGAAGCAATTGAATATCGCTGTGGCCGGATGCGCCGGTCGAATGGGGCGCCAATTGGCGAGTGCTGCATTGGCGGCAGGCCATAAGATATCCGGAGGCTCTGAAGCGCCTGGATCGGATGTGATTGGTGCGGATATCGGGCAGCTCGTAATGGGCGAACCGATAAACGCTCTCGTAAGCGATGGACCGGGTAGCGCCGCTGCGGGAGCCCAGGTCTGGTTGGACTTCACCGTCCCAGGCGCAACGCTGGCAGCCCTCCAGGTTTTGCCTGGATTAGGTGTTCGAGCTGCGATCATCGGAACCACCGGTTTTTCGGATTCGGAAGAAAAAGTGATCTCAGCAGCGGCTGAGAACCTGGCCATTGTGAAAGCCGGCAATTTTTCGCTCGGCGTGAACCTGTTGGAAGCGCTGGTCAAACAAGCCGCTGCGCGCTTGGGTGAAGACTGGGACATCGAGATCGCCGAAACCCATCACAAGCACAAAATTGATGCTCCATCCGGAACAGCGCTCATGCTGGGGCGGGCGGCGGCAGAGGGGCGTGAGAAACCGCTTAGTGACATCCGAGCAGCGCCTTATGATGGGCCATCAGCACAAAGACAACCTGGACAGATCGGGTTTTCTGTCCGCCGCGCCGGCGGTGTGATCGGCGATCATGATGTGACCTTCGGATCAGATATGGAATTGCTATCGCTGCGCCACGTCGCGCTCGACCGTGCTGTCTTCGCGCATGGGGCTATCAAAGCTGCCGAATGGGCGGCGGAGCAGACGCCCGGTCTTTATGATATGAGCGATGTGCTTGGCGTATAACTAGAGAAATGCGTCTGGCATAAAGGGAAGGTCGGTATCGTCCGTCTCAACGCCCGCGGCGGTGAGCATCGCATGAACCTGGCCCCTATGATGAGTCTGATGATTGAAGACTTGCATGATGCACAGCGCTCTGGGGCTCGTCATACCGCGTTTCAGAGTGCCGGAATACCATTCCAGTTCACCGTCGATATCAGCCTGTTTCAGGGTGTCGCCCCATGAAATGAAGCGCTGATCGGCGCTTGCCCGCCGCGCTTTTAAGGCCGTCCAGTCATTGTAAAGCGGCGTTTCTCTGGATGTTCCTTGTGGGGCTTCCCAATCGGCGAGGCGACTCATCCAAATTTCGTCTGCCCATAGGATGTGAGACAGCGTTGCGTGAATCGACTCAAAAAAGCTACCACGATCAGCTCTGCGCTCGGCGTCCGATAATCCGTCGGCGGCGCCATAAAGGTGTTCGTTCTGCCAGCGATTATAGCGGGCCATGCGATGAATGTATCCGGGCGTAATCATGTCCCGGACATTATAGACGGTCCGCTAGCCCGTAAACTTACCAGAGCGTGGAAAGCCTCGCATTGCAACTTTGCCAGCTTGAGCACGTTTGCCAATCCATTCGCGCCATTCTGGGAAGCCGCGCATCCGACCTGCGCTGTCTGTCACAATCAGCCCATCTTCAGCATGGAAGACTAAGACATCTCCAAGCTTATCGGAGCCGCGATAATTTTGCAGCTTATTGCCCTTACCGCGGGACATTTCAGGCAATTCATCGAGCGGGAAGATGAGCAGTTTCTTGTTCGTGCCAATCACCGCAACATGGTCGCCGCCAGCAAGATCGACGCAGAGCAGCTTGGATCCATCCGGTACGCTGACAACGGATTTACCTGCCTTGCGGTTTGACTCCAATTCGCTCTCTTGGACGACGAAGCCATAGCCCGCATCTGACGCCATGATCCGTTTGCGTGTGCCGTCGAGTTTAAACATGCCGACAATGTCGACGCTGTCTTCCAGGTCGATCGATATTCGGATGGGCTCACCATGCCCACGTCCGCCAGGCAGTTTATCGCAAGGCAATGTGAAGGCGCGTCCATCGGATGACATCAAGATCAGCTTGTCTGTGGTATGAACCTCTTCGGAGAAGAGCAGGGTGTCACCATCCTTGAATTTGGCGGAACCCAGATCGATACCATGCCCTTTCATACCGCGGATCCAGCCTTTTGTAGACAGAACCACAGTCAGCGGCTCTTTCGGCATGGAGGCTTCGAGCGCGGCACCGACATCGATGATTGGGGCGTCTTCAAATTTTGCGCGTCGGCGACCGAGCTCAGTGCTTGGATCGAAGACTTTGCGCGCTTCTTTCAGCTCTTTTTTGACTTTCGTCCATTGCCGGCCTTCCGAGCCAAGCAAGGCGACTAAGTCACTGCGCTCTTCATTCAGGTCATCTCGCTCTTTGCGGATTTCCATTTCTTCTAATTTACGAAGCGCCCGCAAGCGGAGGTTTAGGATCGCTTCAGCTTGGATATCTGTGATGCCGAACCGTTCCATCATCACCTGCTTCGGCTCATCCTCTTCGCGGATGATGCGGATGACCTCATCAATGTTCAGGAATGCGATCAGATAGCCATCGAGCAAATGTAGACGTTTCTCGATTTTATCGAGCCGGAACTGCGACCGGCGGATCAGAACTTCGCGGCGGTGATCGAGATAGGCCCGCAACACGTCCCGAAGGCCCATCGCTTGCGGGGCGCCCTTGTGCAGCACGTTCATATTCAGGCTGAACCGCGTTTCGAGATCGCAGATCCGGAACAGGCTTTCCATCAAGACGTCGGGTTCAACAGTTTTCGCGCGTGGCTCGAGAATAAGACGAATGTCTTCGGCACTCTCATCGCGCACATCTGCGAGCAAAGGCGCCTTCTTGGTCTCAATCAAGTCGGCCAGGCGTTCGATCAATTTGGATTTCTGCACCTGGTACGGAATCTCAGTGACCACCACTTGCCACGTGCCGCGACCTAAATCCTCAACTTGCCATTTTGCCCGCATGCGGAAGCTGCCGCGGCCAGTTTCATAGGCTTCGAGGATCGACTCTTTGGGTTCGACAATGACCCCTCCGGTCGGAAAGTCCGGCCCAGGCATCACTTCGAGCAATTCTGTGGTCGGCGTGGTTTTTTTGTCCACTAGCATCAGAGCGGCATCGATGACTTCAGCGACATTATGAGGCGGAATGCTGGTCGCCATGCCCACAGCGATGCCGGTGGCGCCGTTCGCCAACAGATTAGGGAACCCGGCCGGTAGGACCACCGGCTCTTCGGTATTCTCGTCAAAGTTCGGTTTGAAATCGACAGCGTCTTCATTCAGGCCTTCGAGCAGAAGCTGCGCCGCTTCTGTCATCCGACTTTCTGTATAACGCATCGCGGCGGCGCTATCGCCATCGATATTGCCGAAATTGCCTTGCCCATCGACCAGCGGATAGCGGACCGAAAAGTCCTGCGCCAAACGCACCATCGTGTCGTAAATCGAAGCGTCACCATGGGGGTGATAATTACCCATGACTTCACCAACGACTTTCGCACATTTGCGATAGCCGCCATCCGGATTGAGCTTCAGCTCGCGCATGCCGTAAAGAATGCGGCGCTGTACGGGCTTTAGACCGTCGCGGACATCGGGCAGGGCGCGCGACGTGATCGTCGACAGAGCATATGCCAGATAGCGCTTGGTAAGCGCTTCGCTGAGCGGTTCATTGATAATGCGATCATCTTCTGGATCCAAAAGATCGGTCATACGCACCTCTAAAGTCTTCGATGGCGTAGAATCGCCACACTCATCTACAAGTTAACAGAAAACGCCGATTGGTTAATTAAGGAATACCATGCGCCGCTGGCGACTGATTTTATTGGGATTTGGGGTCATTGGATTGGCTTATCTGGTGCATCGATTCTTGCCGACGCAACATAATCCTTTGCGGCCGCCAGATTTGACCGAGCCGATTGGTCTTGCGACGTATGGAAAGCTTACAGCGCTGAAACATAATGAGAAATTATGCCGTGAGACGCTTCAGGCGGCAGGAGTGGAGTTTTCCGTATTGCCCGCAGATGGCGCTGATGTGCGGTGTCCGTTGGACGAAACGCTCGTTCTGAAACGTTCGCTGACGCCCTATAATGCGGCGCCGATGCGAATGACCTGTCACCAAATGGCTGCCTTGCATATCTGGGAGCGACATGTCCTTCGCCCCCAAGCAGAGAAGCTGTTTGATTCGCCGCTTCGTCAGATCCAAACTTACGGATCCTTCTCTTGCCGCAATATTGCCGGGACCGGGGTTCGGTCTCAGCACTCATTTGCGAATGCGATCGATATTTCGGGTTTCGTTTTGGAAGATGGCACGCGGATCAGCGTCAAAGAGCATTGGCGCGAGCGCAGCAAATCCGGGCGCTATCTGGCGCGGGTGCACAAAAAAGCCTGCCGCTTATTCTCAGTCACATTGGGCCCAGATTATGACGCTGACCATGCCGATCATTTTCATCTCGACATGGGCAGTCAGGAAACCTGTCGGTAGTCCCAGTTCGGTCTATTCGGCCTTACAGGTATAGCCGTTTTCGGTCACCTTCTCGACGGTTCCAAGACCGCCACAGACGCGTAGAGCCGTTTCTGTATTGCGCGCGATTTCCTCTGAATCAGACCAGTCGCCTTCGTCAACATGAACGCAAGCGGTAAGACCAAGGAGGACGACGCTGACCGCGCCAAAAAGTACTGTATTTTTCATTATCAGCCTCAAAAGAGTTCTCTGCCCCTGAACACAAGATCTCCATAACGCGAGTTTGCCTGAATGAAAGTTGAACAGTGAAAAAATTATCCAATGAGTTTTGGGACCAAGCGCGCCCGAACCTCCGGAAGAGGCTTGTGGACGGAGGAAAATAGACGCTCTTGCAGGAAATAGCCGGTCAGGCGTAGCGCATCTTCAATATCTTCAGTCATGGCGATCGCGCTTGGCTCAATGAGGAAGGCAGGGAGGCGGAAGAGGCGGTCTACATACCCCTCTGCCTCAGATCCTTTCACGGCGCGACCCGTTTTTGGGGAGACATGGGTGAGGCCATCATTTGCCCCCGATAGAGCGCAAGATTCCAAATCCAGTCCAAATCCAAGCGCAGAGAGCAGGCCGAGCTCCCACCGGGCATAAAGCGCGGGCCAAACCGGCCAGGACTCCAATGTGTCGAGCAAGAGCGTTGTCGGCCCATAAAGCGCCGAGCCAGCCGCATCGCCTTCATCTACTGCGCCGCGCAGCAATGCCGTGATCGTATTGATCGCAGCGAGGGCTTCTGGGCGGTCTAAATAGCGTCCGGCGCGCCCGGTCACGACTTCCGCGACTGTGAAACGCCCCAATTGCTCTTCGAGGCGCCCAGACCAGGACAGCTCTACGCTGTTACCAGGTTCGAATTGCGCGCGCTTTTTGCGACTGGCACCGCCATAGACGAGGCCCGAACGCCGACCTTTCGTGGCGGTGAGAACATCTAAGATAAGACCGCTCTCGCCAAATCGACGCCCACCTAAGATCAAAGCTTGATCACGCCATTCCATTAGCGCGTTCCTGGTCGTAGGCGGGCCGCAAGTGAAGACCGAGCGGATAGTCTAAACCCCGAAGATACCTGCGAATGCAGGTATCCATGGACGATAATCGCCCCAAACCTTGAGACGCCCAACGGTCCTTGGATACCTGCTTTCGCAGGTATCTGCGGTTTCTGGAGAGTTGATGTGACAATCATCCTACAACTTTGCTCAGGATGACATTTACAGGATTCCTTGAGCTCAGGCTAAGCATCGAACTCCAAACCAACGGATTGATAGGCTTCACGGCGCTCCATCCATTTTGGATCGACTTTAACGAATAAGAATAAGTGGACCGGCTGTCCAAGCATCTCAGACAGATCCTCGCGCGCGGCTTTGCCGATTGCTTTAATCGCGCTGCCTCCTTTGCCGAGCACCATGCCTTTATGCTGCTCTCGTGCGATAATCACCGCCTGACGGACGCGCACAGCGCCATTGTCGAAAGGTTCCCAACTCTCTGTTTCGACCATCAATTGATATGGCAATTCCTGATGCAGACGCAACATCAGCTTTTCGCGTGTGACTTCCGCGGCGAGCAAGCGCATCGGCAAATCTGCGGTTTGTTCTGGAGGGTACAAAGCTGGTCCCGCCGGCATTTTCTCCGCCAGTTTTTCAAGCATGGGGGCAACGCCATCGCCATTTAGCGCTGAGATCATAAAGATCTCTTCGTAAACACCGGCATCGCTCAATTCGGCCATGATTGGCAAAACATTCTCATGGGCGAATAGATCGATTTTGTTCAGCGCAAGAAATGCTTTTCGACCGGTCTCTTTCAGCGTTTCCATGACTCTGCGATCATCTTCAACGGACAGTTTCTGTGCGCCCGTCGCCTCACCGGCGCGATCAGCGACCCAAGCGGAGGCGTCGATCAAATGGATGACGGCATCGGCTTCTTCGGCACCCGACCAAGCCGCTTTGACCATGGCCCGATCAAGGCGCTTTTTGGCGCGGAAAATTCCGGGCGTGTCGACCAAAACGATTTGAACAGTGTCCTTATGAGCCACGCCGCGAATGGGAAAACGCGTGGTTTGAACCTTGTGGGTTACGATCGCGACTTTGGTTCCCACCAATAGATTGGTCAGGGTCGACTTGCCCGCATTCGGGGCCCCGATAATGGCTGCGAAGCCGGCATGGGTGATGTCTGCCGCATCTGGCAGTGTAGGGGCGGAATCGGTCATGAGGGTTCCAATTGTTTGAGAAGCGCGTCGGCTGCAGCGCGTTCAGCCTCGGCTTTGTTGCCACCTTTGGCGGTGGCTTCGCCGTGGCCTTCTATAGACGCTTTGACGGTAAAGATAGGCGCGTGGTCAGGTCCACTCGTGCCAATCGTCTCATAGACGGCATAGGCTGTCTGATGCGCACCGCACCAGTCGCTAAGACGCGTTTTCGGATTGGCATTTGAATCGGGCTGATCCTTCGCCAACGTCTCGAAAATCCAGCACTTTTTGATAAAGCGCTCAGCGGCATCCAGACCACCATCATGATAAATGGCGGCAATCAAAGCCTCGACCGCATCGGCAACGGCTTTGTCATAATGGCTGGATTTGTTCGACTGCATCGAGGCATCCATGAAGAGGAAATCGCGCAAACCAAACTGATGTCCAACATCCGCGCAGGTCGGGCCTGAGACCAGATGATGGAAGAGTTTGGTGAGAAACCCTTCCCGCTCTTTTGGATATTTATTGATCAGCACTTCGGCCATGACCAAACCTAAGACTCGGTCTCCGAGAAACTCTAAGCGCTGATTGGAAAATCCCACGGCGCCATGAAATTCATCTATCAAACTCGGATGGGTCAAAGCGCTTGAGAGCAAGTCTTCATCTTTGAACCGATACCCAATCGCCTTTTCCAATCTCTGCCGTTCGTCCGGGTTGAGAGACGGACGTTTGCGAGCTTTGGCGGCGGCGCGATGGCGCGTACGTTTTGGGCGAGACGGGCGTTTCATTCCGGCAAAGCCTCGATGATCACTTGTGCCTCCGCCCAAGGATGGTCGTCCGTCATGGTCAAATGAACATGCGCGACATGACCTTCAGGTGTTAGCTCTTCCAGGCGGGTTTTTGCGCCCTCCGTCAATTTGAGGGTTGGTTTGCCGGAGGGGAGATTGACCACTTCTATCATTTTCCAATGTACACCCCGGCGCGGCACGCCAGTGCCAAGCGCTTTGGCGCAGGCTTCTTTGGCGGCGAACCGTTTGGCATATGTTTCGGCTGTGAGCCGTCGGCGTCTTGCTTTGGCAATTTCGCCTTCGGTGAAGCAGCGTTTCTCGAACCGCTCTCCAAACCGGGAGAGAGATCCTTTGATCCGCTCAATATTACACAAATCATTGCCGATGCCGATAATCATGTCCGCGCTTCATCCATCAATTGCCGCATTTTTGCGATGGACGCCTCGAGCCCAACAAAGACCGCTTCGCCGACGAGAAAGTGGCCAATATTTAGCTCAGCGAGTTCTGGAATAGCCGCAACGGGACCAACATTGTCATAGGTGAGACCGTGCCCGGCATGCGGCTCAATCCCGCGCTTTGCGGCTTCTTGTGCGGCGATGCGGAGCTTCTCCAGTTCTGCCTCAAGGCCAATTTCATCTCCGGCGAGCCAAAGCTCGGCATACTTGCCCGTGTGCAATTCTACGACAGGCGCTTGGAGCACTTCCGCAACCGCGATTTGTACGGGGTCAGGCTCGATAAACAAAGACACGCGCGAGCCTGACTCGCGCATCCGCGCGACGGCGGGCGCGACTTGATTGTGAAGGCCCGCAACATTCAGCCCGCCTTCTGTTGTGCGCTCTTCGCGTTTTTCGGGGACGAAACAAGCCGCATGCGGTTTGAAACGCTCGCCAATCACCAGCATTTCATCGGTGACCGCCATTTCGAGATTGATTGGAAGATCGGTCGCAGATTTGATCCGTACCAAGTCGTCATCGCGAATGTGACGTCGGTCTTCGCGCAAATGGATTGTGATGCCGTCCGCGCCGGCGGATTGGGCCAGCTCAGCTGCACGCGCCGGATCCGGAAAGGCACCGCCGCGCGCGTTTCGGATCGTCGCAACATGATCTATATTCACGCCTAATCGTAAGTGAGACGGCATTATTTCAAACCTCGGCTACCGGGTTTGTAGGCCGGAATGGCTTGCAGTTCTGGGGGCAGGTCGTCAGGGTCATAATCGGGAAATTTGATCGCAGCCAGAGAGACCAAATCGCAGCCCACATCCGCTTCGCCGCCGCTACGATCGATGATGCAGGATCCACCGACAACCGTGCCGGGAAGTTTGGTCAAAGCCTCGACCGTTTCGCGGAAAGATAGACCGGTCGTAACAATATCTTCCGCGATCAGTACGCGATCTGTGGCATTGATTTCGAATCTGCGACGCAGTTCGAACGCGCCATCGACTCGTTCGACAAAGACCGCTCGACATCCGAGGTGTCTGGCAAGTTCAAAGCTCGGAATCACGCCGCCCATCGCAGGGCCGACCACGACATCAATCTCGCCCAATCGTTCTTTAACTTTCGCGGCGAGCGCGCTGCACAGTTTCGATGACAGTTCCGGCTGAGAGAAGACCAATGCCTTTTGCAAAAAGACCGAGCTTCGACGCCCAGAAGAGAGAATGAAATGTCCTTCAAGCAAGGCCCCCGCATCGCGAAACACCTGTAGGACGTCATCATTATTCAAATTCACTCTCCTCAATTCGTTCGACGCGCTCGACCACAGCCAGAGCGCGTAAGGCGGCTTTGATTTGCTCTAAGTGCCGCAAATCATCAACTTCAATATCGAACGTTAGTTCCTGAAAGCCGGGTCCTCGGCTACGCGTGGCGACTTGCCTTATGTTTCCACCCGCTTGCGCGACGACGCTGCACTGCTGAGCCATAACGCCTTTATTGTCGGCCGCATTGACGGCGATCCGTCCGATGGCTCGCACGCCTGATTTCGCCAATTCCGTCCATTGCAAATCGACCCAGACTTCGGGTTGATCATCAAACTGAGCGACTTTGCCACAATAAATTGTGTGAACCACCAAGCCCTTATCCGGTTGACGTAGCCCAACAATACGGTCGCCAGGTATTGGGTGACAGCATTCAGCAAGATGAAGAGTCACGCCAGGGGTTAGATTTTCACCTGCGATCAGGCTGGAAGCGTGCTCGTCATCCAGCATAACTTTTTCGTCTGGAGCGCTGCCTTCAAGTTCGATCCCTGGGAAGGCGACGGTCAGAATACGGCCGACCTCATCATGGCTTCGGCCAATGGCTTCAAACATCACTTGTACGCCATCAAACCCGGCGCGTTCGGAGATTTTGCGCATGTCGACGCTTACTGGGTCGATATCATGCTGACGCAAAGCGCGCTCCAGCATATTGCGGCCGAGATTGGCGAATTGGCGGGCCTCGACTTCGCGACGCAAGCGACGTTGCGCGGCGCGCGCGCGTCCGGTGACGCAGAGAGTCTCATAGCCTGGAACCGGCCGCGGCTCTTCGCGCCGGATAATCTCGATGACATCACCATTCTGCAATGCGGTTCGCAAGTTGCGCGGAACACCATTGATCTTGGCGCCATCGCACGTGTCGCCAATTGCGGTGTGAACGGCATAAGCGAAATCCAGAGGCATCGATCCGGCGGGCAATAGGACCAGTCGGCCATTCGGGGTGAAGGCGAAGACGTGCGTCCGGTACATCTCCATTTTGGCGTGCTCGAGAAAGTCCTCAGCATCGCCGCCATGAGTCAGAAGGTCACCAAAGGCGCGGAGGTTGGCAGATGGATCGAGACCTGCGGCTTTTGAACTGTCGAGGTCGAAGCCATAAGCGCTGTCTTTATAAGTCCAATGCGCGGCGACCCCGCGTTCGGCGGTCTCGTCCATTTCCTCTGTGCGGATTTGCAGCTCGACCAAGCGATTGCCACTGGCGCGGACGGTGGTGTGCAAAGAGGCATAGCCATTCGGCTTGGGCACAGAAATGAAATCGCGGAACCGATCCGGCAAACATGCCCACTCGGTGTGGAAAACGCCGAGCGCTTTATAGCATTCAGCTGCGTCAGAAACGATGATGCGAAACCCGAAAATATCGGCAACATCTTCAAATGATATCGATTTTTTCTCAAGCTTGCGCCAAATTGAGTAAGGCTCTTTGCGTCGACCTTTGATCCGGCACTCAATGCCCTCACGCTCCATCACTTGGCGAATGGCCAGGCGAATGCGCTCAAGATCATCCTTATTGCGTGACTCTAAGGTTTCCAATTGCGACAGGATTTGGTCGCGGGCTTCGGCATTTAAGTGCCGGAATGCAATGTCCTCCATTTCGGAGGCGACATAGTGAAGACCAATCCGACGGGCGAGCGGTGCATATAGATCCATCGTTTCGCGCGCGACGCGGCGGCGCGACTCTTCTTTCTTCTTGTGGTGCAGCGTCCGCATATTGTGCAAACGGTCCGCCAATTTGACCAGTAGCACGCGGACATCATTGACCGTTGCGAGGATGAATTTCTGGAAATTCTCGGCCTGTTTGCTGGCTTCACTCTGATATTCCAACTGACCGAGCTTGGTGACGCCATCGACCAATTCGGCGACATCAGCGCCAAACCCGTCTTCGATCATTTGCAGATCGACATCATCACAGTCTTCCACCGTGTCATGGAGTAGGCCGGCCATGATGGTCGCTTGGTCGAGACGGATCGAGGCCAACAAAGTCGCCACCCGCACAGGATGCGAATAATAGGGATCGCCAGATTGGCGCAATTGGTCGCCATGTTTCTCGCGCGCAAAATCATAGGCCTTGAGCAGCAGCGCGCGATCAGCGTCTGGCTGATATGCCAGCACGGTTCCAGCAAGTTCTTCTTTGGTCAGAAATGGCTCGTCATCGCGAATACCGCGCGGCGGCAGTGAAGCGCGCGACCGATCTTCTGTTTTGACGGTCGCTGTTGCCATTTACACCTACATTCGGTCGTCGCGGCCGGACTCAAGCTCAGCTTGGTAGGCGCGCATAACGTCTTCTTCTGTCGCTGCCGGGCCAGACTGGAGGGCCAAGCGATCGGCTTCGCGCTCTTCCTCTTCGCCGGGGCGAGCTTCTTGCAATTCTGCGACGAGAGACTCTTTGACGACTTTCAAATCGATCGACTCGTCGGCAATCTCACGCAGAGCCACAACCGGGTCTTTATCATTATCGCGATCCACCGTGATCGGTGAGCCTTCACGGATCATGCGCGAACGCTGAGCCGCCAAAAGGATCAGATCAAAACGGTTAGGGACCTTGTCAACGCAGTCCTCGACAGTCACACGTGCCATGTAAATCTCCTGTAGCCCGCCCTTATATGCAGTGCAGCAGGCGAACGCAACCCGAACTTGCATGCAAATATGGGGCGACTTATGCAGAGCTTCAATGCGAAAATGACCACCAAGATTCGGACGCCTCTATGACCGCTCAATATCCCGCTGAAGCGCCAAAAGATTGCGACCTCTGTCCGCGCTTGCGGCAATTCATACTCGATCAGCGCGAGAAGGAGCCGGATTGGTTTAATGGCGCGGTTCCGAGCTTCGGAGATCCACAGGCGCAATTGCTGATTATCGGGCTGGCCCCAGGCATGACGGGGGCCAATCGCACGGGGCGCCCCTTCACCGGCGACTGGGCCGGCGATTTGCTCTACGAAACGCTCGGAAAATTTGGCTTTACCGAAGGCAGATATGACCGTCGGGCAGATGATGGGCTCGAATTGCGTCAGGCCATGATCACCAATGCGGTCCGCTGTGTGCCGCCGCAGAACAAACCCGTCGGCGCCGAGATCAATCAGTGCCGTCCATTTCTTCAATCGCGTATTCGCGCATTGCCCAACGCTAAGGTGCTGCTTTGTCTAGGGAAAATCAGCCATGATTCGACTGTGCGCGCGCTGGGCTTGAGGTTGAAAGATCATCCGTTCGGTCACGCAACCGAATATCAAATTGACGGTCTGACGTTGCTCTCATCCTATCATTGCTCACGCTACAATACCAATACGGGCCGTCTGACAGCGGAAATGTTTGAACAAGTTTTCGCCCGCGCCAAAGCGCTAATCGATAGCTGAACCTTGCGTAGGGACATGAGCCCTATTAGCTATGACTATAGGGATCGAATCTAAAGGGAGTTTACCGCACATGACGCCACTTTACGTCGTCTTAGGACTGATCGTCCTGCTCGCCGTCTTCATCATTGGCATTTACAATGGGCTTGTTGCCAAGCGGCAGCGATGCAATCAGGCGTTCGCCGACATTGATGTCCAGCTAAAGCAGCGTCAGAATCTTATCCCGAACCTGGTCGAAACCGTCAAAGGCTATGCCGCGCATGAGAAAGATACACTGGATGCGGTGATCCAAGCGCGCCAAGGGGCTGTGAATGCAAATACGCCCGGTGAAATGGGCGCCGCAGAAGGCATGCTCGGGCAAGCGCTCGGCCGTCTTTTCGCGCTGGCAGAGGCCTATCCAGACCTCAAAGCCAATCAGAACTTCCTCGACCTACAGGACGAGCTGTCCGTCATCGAAGACAAGATCGCCGCGGCACGCCGGTTCTATAACTCTGCCGTCCAAGACTATAACACCGCACGCGAACAATTCCCGGGCTCTTTGGTCGCCGGCAGCTTCAATTTCGAGCCGCGTGAATTCTTCGATCTCGGAGAAGACCGCGCGGCGATGAGCACGCCGCCGGAAGTGAAGTTTTAGAGGGCGAGACTAAGGCTCGCGACTTACAAGGATTTGAAACATATCGCCCCCGCTATTTCGGCGGGGGCGATGTCATTTCTCATTCCTCGCAAGAAAACCAGACACGCTCCGCCAGTGGAGACGAGGCATAAAATCCGCTGACTTGCCCATTAGCATTCCGCACGAATTCAAGCTTTTGAAGAGCGCCTTGCCCGGAGAATGTGTCGGTTTGGTATGGATCCAAATTGAACGCAGAGAGCCGCGGATGCTTTGCTTTCAGCGCCCCGTCTTCCAGCTTGATATCATAATACGTATCAAGTTCGGGACTCTCGCAACGCCCCGCATAGCCCTGCAATTCGACACCCGAGCGATTGAATGCGGTGAGGTGAATGCGGGGCGCTTTCAATACGCCATCCATTCCCAGTCGGTAGCTGATTGTTGCGGACCGGTCATCAACTGGGTCGTCAAATGTCAGGGTTCGCTCGGGCGTTTGGTTTAGCAAGAACTCTCGAGGTCCAATTTGCTCGAGCGGTTGCAGGTCTACTCGTGGTGCGCCCAAGCTGGCAAAGGTCAATCCACCATTTTCGACGCGCAGCGCGAATATCACGCCCGGAAAGATCTCATAATCACCGGCATATGCGGCTAAGTCTTCAGGTGATGCAGGTGCCCAGTTTGGGATGTCGCTTTCTGGTTCGGGTGGGTTGTCTAATAGAAAAACGTCCGCCAGCTCAAACGCAAACGCGGCTTTATCAAAGTCAGTGCGATTGCTGATTACCACGACGTCTAGGTCCTCACTTGGCACCCGCAACAAGAAAGACCTGTAGCCTGCATCTGTGCCGCCATGCGACCAGGTCTCAAAGCCTTTGTACGTGCGTAGTTCTTGGCCTTTCGCAAACGTTGAATCATCGCCGTTCTGAGCCTGAAAGCGCTCCGCCATAAGCTCAAAAACCATGGGGCTTCCGACGGTGCGAGTTTCAAAATTCTCCGCCCATTTCAGCAAATCCAGGGCACTCGTATAGAGCCCAGTCGACCCATAGGTTTCTGCAGCGACAATCACGTTTTGGTAGCCACTTTGATCGGGATAATAACTCGAGGCACGCTGTGGAATAAGCGTGTTTCGATTGTCGGGAAATTGAGACTGATTCATCTCAAGCGGATCAAAAATCCGGTCTTTCGTAAATGTTTGGAAGGTTTGGCCGGAGACCCGTTCGATGATTTCTGCGAGCAGGGCGTATCCAGTGTTGCTGTATTCGATCTCTTTACCCGCAAGGAAGTTAACGCCCGACTGGCGCTTTACGAGCTGGCGCATCTGACCTTCGGTCCGAATGTCATCCGGCAACCAGCCCGCCATTCCAGCGAGCGAATTCCGCTCTCTCAATCCGCTCGTGTGATCGAGTAGGTGACGAACGGTGATCACTGCCTCAGTATCTGGAAAATCAGGTATGTAAGTGTGAATGTCCGCGTCTAAATCGATCTCACCGTCAGCGACGAGCAGAAGCGTCGCGAATGCCGTGATCTGTTTCGAAACCGAGGCAACTTGAAAAACGCTGGTCGGCGTCAGCGGAATATTATGCTCCAAATTGGCCATGCCGGCACCGCGCGCATAGACAATTTCGTCTTTCCAGGACACAGCGACCGTCACACCGGGGGCATCGTCGGCAACCCAAGGCGCTAGAACTTGGTCTGCGTGTTGGATTGCGGTTGATGGAAGACTGCTAGGTTCAGCGGCCGTTGCGATACAGGCGCTTAAACTAAGCGAAATGGTTGTAGCGATAGCGGACAGATGGTGGGGTGAAATGAACATATTGAGACCTCTTAGTATGAAGAGGTCGTGTTCGCGAAAATGTTCAAACTTGGCGTCCGAGAACGCGTAATCGAACGTTCCAACGCGAAGTCGAACGCGGTTTAACTCGGTTGTGTTTGTGTTTTATGGCGCTTTCGAAACGCACTGGGCGTTATGCCAACTTTCTTTTTGAAGGCGGTGTTGAAGGAGGACTTAGAATTGAACCCGCTCTCCAACAGAATGTCCAAAATCGACTGAGAGGGGTGTTGCAGCAACAGGTCCTGTGCGTATTCGATCCGATGGCCATTGATGAAATCGAAAAAGTGCTAACCTAGGGACGTATTGAGCAGTTCTGAAAGTTCACGAGGCGTCATCGCCACTTGGTTCGACAGAGATGCAAGCGTGAGCTCTGAATTTAGAAACGGGCGCTCAGTTTCAACGTAATCGACCAGGCGTTTTAGATCGTTACGATCTTCCGCGGGGATTGGTTGTTCAAGTCGCAATAACCGTCGGTCAATGTTCCGAAACAATTCGGGTTGCAACAGAGATTTCATCGCGATCCAAGTCGTGATGGCAAGGGCGAGCAACGCCCCGAATATCTGCAAGGCCACACTCATTTCGCTAGGTGCATTGAACGCAGAAAAGTCTCTGACCAAGATGGTCGCCCGAGCGAAAAGCGAGGCAGCTGCAAGCTGAGTGAGCCACATCAATACTTCGGATGGTGCGCCCGCATAATGACGGTGGAACCGTGTCCTGAAGCGCCACAACAGAACGAGGATTGCCGTCATATAAGCAAAATAGGTGGCCTGAGAAAATGCCCATGTCGCTGTGGTTCCCGGTGTAAAAAGGGCACTCAACAATCCGAAATCGCTCGCTCCTGGTCGGCTGAGTATCAAAGCGAATATTGAGGGTAACAGATGTAAGGCATCATGCGGCTTTAAGCGCAGATCTGAAAAGCAAGTCGAAAAGAAGAAGAAGAAAAAGGCTGGCATTTGCAGCTTTCCAAGCGCAAACCAAATCGGCCCGAGCCAAGTCCAAGCTTCGCTTGATCCCCAAAGCCAAACCGTCAACTCGATGGCTGTTAGCGTCAAAAACGCCGCGAGAAACAAGTTGGGCGTTCGACGTGGTGATTTCACGATGAGCAAGAATCCGCTAAGCAGAATACAAATGAACCCAATGAGGATTGACATGACGCCAAAGAAATTTGCCGTAGAGAATTCTATTGTTGGGCCTCATGCAGATTGCTTAAATTGCCCATAGGGGCGTTTCAGCAGGTTGAAAACTGAAATGTCAGTTTTCCCCTCTCAAAAGCTGGTTGAATTGCACGGATGCCGAACGCCAATGCTATATATCGTTCGCTCGGTTCTTATCCCGCCACAGACGGCAACCAAGTCGCCAGTGCGGGAATAGCCGCTACCATCGCGATCATGATCAGTTGCAAGCCAATGAACGGAATGGCGCCGCGCCAAATGTCGATGGTTTCGACGCCTTCTGGCGCTGCCCCGCGTAAATAGAAGAGGGCAAAGCCAAAGGGCGGCGTCAGGAAACTGGTTTGTAGGTTGAGCGCCATTAAGATGGCCAGCCAAACCGGATCCGCGCCGAGAATGATCAAAGGCGGCGCGACGATCGGGACGACCACAAAGACGATTTCGATGAAGTCGAGGAAGAAGCCGAGAATGAACATCACCACCATGGTGATCGCCAAAGCGCCCCACAGGCCACCTGGAATGCTGGTCAGCAATTGCTCAACATAATGCTCGCCGCCATAGGCGCGGAAGACGAGCGCAAACAGGCTGGCACCGATCAGGATCAAGAAGACCATGCTGGTGATTTGAACGCCGGAATTGATCGCATCACTAAATTGACGCGCGCGCATCAAAACGCGTGCTGCGGAGAGTAAGCCGCCAAAGAAGACCAAAGTGGAAAATGCGGCGAGGACAATGGCGACATAGTCGGCGCCGCTCAAGTCATCCCGATTGAGCGTCAGGTCAAACGTGTTGGCGAGGACACCAAGGAGCACGAGGCTTCCCAGCGCCCCCCATATGCTTCCGAGGTCGCCGGTTTTTCCATGCTCTGGGGCGAGTCGGAGACCGGCCAGAAGCAAGGCGCCACCTGCACCAATGGCGCTAGCTTCTGTCGGCGAGGCGAGGCCGCCCAGAATGGAGCCCAGTACGGCAATGATCAGCAGGAGCGGCGCGCCGAGGCTGCGGGCGACTTCTGCAATGGTCAGCGGTTCAACATCCTCTTCAAGCGTGACCGCCGGGCTCGCCGACGGACGTAATAGAGCCGTGATGAACAGGTAGAGCAGATACAGTCCAACCAGCAGCAAGCCTGGGATGAGCGCGCCTGCGAACAGATCTCCGACGGAGACGACGCCTGCGCCATTGCCCGACCGCATCGCGGCGGACTGATTGGCGTTCGATACGGCATCTGCGAGCAGAATCAAAACGATGCTGGGCGGGATAATCTGGCCCAGCGTGCCGCTGGCGGCGATGGTTCCGGTCGCCAGCTTTGGGTCATAGCCTTGGCGCAACATCGTCGGCAGCGCGATCAGCGTCATGGTGATCACTGTGGCGCCGACAATGCCTGTCGAAGCCGCGAGTAGGGCGCCGACAATCACCACCGCATAGCCCAAGCCGCCGCGCACGCGCGCTAGGAGTCGACTGGCTGTGTGTAGCAAATCATCGGCGACTTTGGATCGTTCCAAGATGACGCCCATAAGTACAAAGAGCGGCACGGCGATCAGGACCTGGTTTTCCATCGATCCTAAAATGCGGCTCGGCAAATTGCGAAGAATGGGCAGGGGAATGAGGTCGAGTTGGACACCAATAAAGCCAAAAATCAGGGCCACACCGCCTAAAGTCAGCGCAACAGGATAACCCGCGAGCAGGGCCAATATGGCGGTCAAGAACATGCCTAAAGCGAGAATGAGTTCGAGTTCCATCACACGGTCCCCCCGTGCGCATGTGATGGTTCTTCCGCAGATTTAAGGCCGCGCAGGGTCAGTGCCGCTTTCAAAGCTTGGCTGAGGCCTTGTCCGATCATCAAAACGGCGAATGAGGGGACCAGTGTTTTGAACAGATATTGGACCGGCAGCCCATCGCTCTCATTGAATGGTTCTAGATCGAGCCAAGTCCGGGCGATCAATCCAGAGCCCGCATAGAGGATCAGGATCCCGATCGGAAAGATAAATGCCATCGCGCCGAACAATTCGATTCCGGCGCGGGTGCGCTCACCAAATCGTGCGCGCATAATGTCGACGCGCACATGCCCGTCTTCACGCAAAGTGGCAGCGGCGCCGAGCATGAAGATCATGGCAAAGCTGAATATCACACTGTCATTCAACCAGCTGAAGCTGAGGCCGAAGACATAACGCAGCAGCACGGCAGCAAGCTGGATCAGAATGATCAGAAACGCTGCCGCAACCGCAAATCCCATCGCGAACCCGCTGATGCGATCTAAGAGTTTTGATAGAAAAGAAGCCAATCGTTGCAGGGGTTTAGGTGCGGCCAGGACGATCAAAGGCAGCAATAAAAGCGGCAATAGCGCATAGCCTGCATAACGCAAACCTGTTCCTGTAATTTCTACGAAAGCGTCCATCTTGCCTGTTCTTTGACCCCCTTTAAGACAGCTCTACGCTCTAGAGCTCTCTGGCGGCAAGGTATGGCCCATCAGAAATTCTTGCCCAGCCCCGCATTTTCTTGAGCGCATCCTCGAAACTTTCATAGATCCGGCGCTCAAGATCACCCCCAGAGCCCGCATCACTGCGAATGTCGGCGGAGACTTCTTGTACACGGGCCATCACATCATCCGGGAATTGGCGCAGCTGTACCTCTTCCTCATTGACCAGTTTCTCCAAATGCACACCATTCTGATAGGTGAACTCGCCGACAGAGAGGTGGTTCACTTCATTACATGCGCTACGGATAATCTGCTGCTCCGTGGGGGTGAGGCTGTCCCATTTGCGCCGATTGATACCAACAGCGAGTGAACTGCCCGGCTCATGGAAGCCTGGGCCATAGTGGAATTTCGCTTCGCGGTGGAAGCCAAGATAATAATCGTTCCAAGGTCCGACCCATTCGGTCGCGTCGATCCGGCCGGTCTGCAGCGCTTGGTAGATTTCATTGCCCGGCAGCGCTTCTGCAGCCCCGCCGAGAGCCCGAATGACGTCGCCGCCAAGGCCGGGAATCCGCATCTTTAGGCCGCGGAAATCGTCCAGCGAGTTGACTTCACGTTTAAACCAGCCGCCCATTTGGTGTCCGGTATTGGCGCCTTGGAAGGCGATAATGCCATATTGGCCCGACAATTCTTCCCAGAGCGCTTGGCCGCCGCCAAAATCGATCCAGCCCATGATCTCGGCGGCCGTCATTCCCATCGGTACGGCCGTGAAGAAATTATAGGCCTTAGATTTGGACTGCCAGTAATACTCTGCGCCATGATACATATCGGCATTGCCGGACGCGACGGAGTCAAAGGCCTCAAAAGCGGGGACGAGTTCGCCAGCAGCATAGACGCGAACTTCCATCTGACCTTCAGACAATTCACCGATGCGGTCGGCCACGCGTTGTGCGGCGGCGCCAAGACCGGGAAGATCCTTTGGCCAAGTGGTGGTCATTGTCAGACGGGTCTTCTTTCGCCGCACCGCGGGCGACGCTACGCCATCACCTTCACTCGTCGATTGGCTACAGGCGGTTGTTGCCAATCCAGCCGCGCCAAGGGTTGCCGCCCCTAAGAGTTTCCGGCGATCAATCATGCGCTCACTCCCGATTTTTTCAATTGTCTTCTAAAGGTCGCCACTGGCCCGCTTCAAGCACTTCGAGCGGTTTAAACCGGCGCTTATAGTCCATCTTCTCGCTGTCTTTGATCCAATAGCCGAGATAGAGATGCGGCAAGCCTAATTCATTGGCGTGCAGAATGTGATCTAAGATCATATAGGTGCCGAGACTGCGGCGGCGCTGGGCCGGATCGAAGAAGGTGTACACCATCGAAAATCCGTCGCGCAAAACATCGGTCAATGACACAGCCACGAGCGGCGAATCGAGTTCTGGCCCGGTTCGATATTCAAACATCAGGGTTTGCACAGGACTATCATTCACCATGGCGCAGAATTCGCGATAGCCCATATCCGACATGCCGCCACCATCATGACGGCTGCGCAAATAGGTTTTCAGCAGGCGGAAATATTCGCGATTGGCGCGCGCTTCGATGGGGCGCCGATAGAGATCTGAATTGGTTCTGATGATCCGTCTCTGATTTCGACTTGGCGCGAAGTTTGAGACATCGACGCGAACTGAACGGCATGCATTACACGACGGACAAGCCGGGCGATAGGCGACACCTTGGCTGCGACGGAAGCCAGCACGGCTGAGCTGATCATGCAATGCGTCCGGATTGTCTTGGGTCAGGTGCGTAAAGCCTTTGCGCTCTATCTGTCCTGGCAAATAAGGACACGGGCTCGCGCCGGTCACGTAAAAACGTAACCCATGCCGTAATCCCGGCAGCTGAAAGAGCGACTCGTCGAGCTTCATATTCCCAATCTATGCACCTAAAGGTCGAAGCGCCAA
Source organism: Henriciella sp. (assembly GCA_013213825.1). Lineage (GTDB taxonomy): Bacteria > Pseudomonadota > Alphaproteobacteria > Caulobacterales > Hyphomonadaceae > Henriciella. The sequence goes on along the minus strand of JABSQA010000021.1, from coordinate 4,122 downwards.
GGGGCGATTATAGTAAATGCAGCCCACATTAAGATCACCAATGGACCCCCGAAGCGTAAAAAATCTCCAAATTTGTAATGTCCGGGTCCCATTACGAGCATGTTTGTCTGATAGGCAATAGGTGTCGCAAAGGCACAGTTCGCGGCGTAAATCACGGCCAATAAGAACGGAAACGGCTCGGATCCTGTTTGTTCTGCAGCGGAGATCGCAATTGGTGTGAACAAAACAGCGGTCGCCGCATTGCTGAGAATATTGGTTAATATTGCTACGGCGAGGAAGATCGCCGAGAGGATGGCTAAAGTGCCGTAAGGCGAGGCCAAGAGCACGACCAATTCGGCCAACATTTGCGCAGCACCGGTGCTCTCCAGGGCCACACCCATAGCCAGCGCCGCGGCAATGACCAAATAGATACGCAAGTCGAGCGAGCGTGCGGCTTGTCGGTGATTGAGGCATTGCAGCAAGATCATCCCAGTCGCTGCGACAATCGACGCGAGCGTGATTGACGCGAGTCCTGTTGCCGCAGCAACAACCATACCAATCGTCAGAAGCCGTGCGACTTGGGCCCGCGCCGTTGTCGGGAACTCGCTTTGGGACCATTCCAAAAGGATCAAATCGCGGCTCGCGCGCAGATCACGGAAAGCGCTAATGGGGCCACAAAGGAGCAAAGTGTCACCGGCTTCTAACCGGATTTCGCCGAGCTTGGTCCGGATCATTCGGCTGCGTCGTTGAATACCGAGGGTCACCGCTTTGGTCAGTCGGCGAAATCCGAGCATTTCAACGGTTCGACCCGCCATACGAGACCCGGGCGCAATCACCGCCTCAACCAAGCCGAGCTGACCGTCGCCACCATCGTCAGATTCAGCCACCTGACTTTGCCAAATGTCTTGCAGCATTGCGGGCTTATCGGACAATAAATCAGTAAGGGCTTGGCGGGTCGCGGCGACGATCACCAAGTCACCGGGCAAAAGGCGAATATCGTCATATGGCGGGAGCAAGGCGCGTTCGCCGCGTTGGATCATCCGAACGGTCATGTCTTTGAGTTCCGGGAACATCCCCGCAACAGCTTGTTTGCCGTCGAGAAAATGGCCCGGTGTAACTTCGAATTGAGCGACAAATTGTTTGCCCGACTTCATCATCGTTTCGGTCAACTCTTCCCGGTTCGGCAGGAGAATGCGCGACGCGATCAATAGATAAACCATGCCAACGCCTGCCAGCATCAAGCCGAACACAGATTGGTCGAAGAAACCGAGTTTTTCGGGCGTTAGGCGCTCATACGCGTCGGCCGCCAAAAGATTGGTCGATGTGCCGATCAGTGTTGTCATGCCTGCAAAGATCGAAACGAAACTCAGCGGCATCATCAAGCGCGATGTCGACGCGCCCATTCTGGCTGCGATCGCGGACATGATTGGCAGGAACATGATGACGACCGGGGTGTTATTTGTGAACGCACTGGTCACAAACACCGCGGTGAAGGCCCCGAGCAGCGTTATCAGCGGACGTCTACCATAAGAACGTACAAGCGCCTTGGTCGGACCCTCAAGAGCGCCGGTCTGGAACAAGCCCTGACCAACCACCAGCAGTGCCATAATCGTTATAAGAGCCGGATTGGCGAACCCTGATAGAAGCAGTGCACTGGTGATTTTGCTGCCATCATAGGCGGTTGCGCCCGGAATGCTGAACAGCAAGAGCATGGCCGCAATGACGCAGACTGAAACCAGTTCCATCGACCAACGGTCGAGCATGTAGCAGACGATAGTGATGCCGACGGCCGCAAGGCTTGCCCACATTGGCCAGTGAGCCAGTATTTCTGCGGACATTCTACCTCCCCGGCGATTCGAACTCGGCGATCTAAGTCTTAGGCGCTCTTCGGAGGGATGACCAGGACAATTGAGATTCGCCGATTGGCCGCATCTTCAGGCGCGTTCTGTAATAATGGCCGGGTATGCGCCAATCCCATAACGCCTTGAATGCGGCTTTCACTGACGCCTGCTGAAATCAAGAGGCGGCGCGCTGAATTCGCGCGATCAGAGGAGAGTTCCCAATTCGAATAACCGATGGTTCGGCTGGGGTGGGAATCGGTATGTCCTTCAATCGTTATAGCTAATGGTAGGGCGGCGATGGTTTGCCCGACAATCTGGGTGAGCTGCTGGCCGGTTTCGTTTAGGCGTCCGTCGCCGGTCTCAAATAGAGGGCGTTCGGCCATATCGGTCAGCTCTATGCGGACGAAATTAGGTTCTTCGTTAATCCGAACGCTCGCGCCAAATGATGCGAGGTCAGGATTTTGGCGCAGCGTCTGTGCGATCGAGAGGGCAGGCGTTGACTTATTTTCAGCGATTACGGTTTGCGCGCCAAATTGCTGAGCGAGAGTCTGGCGTTCATCATTCGACACCCCGTGAATGATCCACATGATCAAGAAAAACGCACACAGCGCGGTCAGGAAATCGGCATAGGCCAGTTTCCAAGTGCCCAGCTTACGGGCAGACGCAGCGGGCATTCTGCCCTTATTGCGCCGGGATGAATAAGCTAAAGCCATATTTTTCCCTAGTGACCCTTCTGGCCTAGCCTGACGGCATAGTGCATCACGGTGAATATCGGTTGAGAATCGGTCGATAGATTTGTGTGAAATTTGACCGATCCATGGTTGAGGTGAAGTGAGGAGGGCGCATATGGCGCACGTCGCATTCTTGGGGCTCGGGGTAATGGGCTATCCAATGGCTGGCCATCTGGTCAAAGCAGGTCACGATGTCACGGTCTGGAATCGGACAGAGGCGAAGGCCGCAACTTGGAGCGCCACCTATGATGGCAGCCACGCTGCGACCCCGTCAGACGCCATTGCCGGCGCAGAATTTGTGTTCCTTTGTCTCGGTGATGACCCTGATGTGATGGCCGTTTTTGATGCGATGGAGCAGGCCATCAGCGCGGACAGCATCATCGTCGACCACACCACGGCCAGCGCTGGCTTGGCGCGCGCTCTGGCCGCCCGGTCACGTGAAAAAGGCGCTTCGTTCGTGGATGCGCCCATCTCGGGCGGCCAAGCAGGCGCCGAGAAGGGTCAACTGACGATCATGTGCGGTGGTGAGGAAGTGGCCTTTGATAAAGCGCGTCCAATCATGCAGGCCTATGGCAAACGGATGACTTTGATCGGTGACAGTGGCGCTGGGCAACTGGCGAAGTCGGTCAATCAAATTTGTATCTCTGGAATCGTGCAAGGCCTTGCCGAGGGCATGCATTTTGCCGACGAAGCCGGACTCGACATTGCCAAAGTGATGGAGGCGATTAGCGGCGGCGCGGCCCAGAGTTGGCAAATGGAAAACCGTTGGGAGACGATGAGCCGCGGTGAGTATGAGCATGGCTTCGCCGTCGATTGGATGCGCAAAGATCTTCGCATCGCGCTTGAGACAGCGCGTGAAAATGGAGCCAGTTTGCCGCTCACCGCGATGGTGGATCAATATTATGCGGACATTCAGGCCATGGGCGGACAGCGTTGGGACACAAGCAGTTTGCTGGCCCGTATGGGACGGCGCGTGAAATAGATGCGACGGCTCGACTTACATATGCGAGATGGCGAATTGTTTGAAACCGCACTGCGCGCCATCCGCGCCGCCAATCCGGTCGATTATGTCGTCATTCCACTTGAGCAAAAAGACCGTCGATATGTGTCGGTATTTCTGCGTGATGGCACCCGGCAAACCCTCATGGATAATCTTCAGTCTTGTCTCGAGAATGAAAAAGATTGGCGGATCTCTCTTGTGCCTTTAGAGGCCACCGCGCCCGCCATTCCTGAAGATAAAGCTGTGAAAAAGAGGCGAATGCTGACGCGAAAATTGGCGCTTCGCGAAGAGATCTATCAGGACGTGGCTGAGGACGCGCAAATCGATCGCGACTTTTTGGTTTTCGTTGTTTTGTCGACCATTGTTGCCGCGATTGGCCTGCACTCGAACAGCGTTGCCGGCGTCATTGGCGCGATGGTCATCGCCCCGCTCTTAGGACCGATCCTGGGTTTCTCGCTCGGCGCCGCTTTGGGGGATCGGAAGCTCTTGTTCGGCGCAGCAAAGACATTGGGGGTCGGGGTTGCGCTCGCGCTTGGCTGCGCGGTTTTGATTTCGATCTTGATCCCTGTCG
>JABSQA010000209.1 GCA_013213825.1 Henriciella sp. | reverse complement strand
TCAGACGCTTGAGCTGGCGGCGCGGATTGGCCAGCGCAGCGCTGACAGCGTGCACGCCCCAGAGCCAGTTTTCCCCCGAGCCATGCGGCTTTTGAGAAGATTTACGCCTGTGTGAATTAGGACGGTTGCGCGGGCGGGGCTTGCTCATTATAAGGCCGGTTTCCGGTTGAAAGACGGTGGTGTCAAAGCCCCCTAATGACGGTCGGAAACCGCGGCGTCAAATGGCGTTGTGTAAGTCACCCTGGAGGGGTGGGAGAGTGGTTAAATCCAGCAGACTGTAAATCTGCCCGCTTTGCGTACACTGGTTCGAATCCAGTCCCCTCCACCACTTACACATTCCATGCTATAGAAGCTGCGAACCCTGAGCGGGTATAGCATAGTGGTAATGCACCAGCCTTCCAAGCTGTGTAGCTCGGTTCGATTCCGTGTACCCGCTCCAATTTTTTCTATATTTCACAGAGCACTCGGCGAGGGTCTACCCCTCCACCCGCAAATAAACCCGCCCGTCCCGCACTTCGACCCGCGGCGCTGTCGCGAGGGCTTTGCAGTCGCCTCCAATATTCTCGCCGGTCGCGAGATCGAACTTATAGCCATGCCAGGGGCAGGTGATCTCGCCATTGGGACCGATCTCGCTATCGCCGAGGGGGCCGAGCAGGTGGGGGCAGACGGCGCTATGGGCGATCCAGGTCTCGTTCCAAAAGCGCACGCAAAAGCGACCGGTTTCGGTTTCGACCATGTTGGCTTTGGTGCGGTCTAGTGTCTCCGCGTCGCCGACAAGAATGAGGGCTTCATCATTCTCTCCTGCGCGCCAGCGTTTGAGGTCATCTAAAGCCGATTGGCGGCCGGACATCAGATCAATGTCCTCATCATAGAGTTGGCGATACTGGTCGGCGAGATGGGCATGGAGCTGCGTGGTCATGGCCGGATCGTCCAGAGGCTCTGGGATGTAGAAGCGCACATCCACTTCAATCTCGTCATCGCTCAAATGGCTGGCTTGGGTGTGGATTTGAATGCCCTTGCCTGGCCCGGCAAAAACGGTGGAGACCCAATAGTCCCGGGCCTTGTCGACCAATAGATCAAGCAATTGATAGCCGCCGCCATGCAAGCCAATCTTGGCGCGCCAGCCCCAGTCGCCACAGTCGATCAGGTCAATCCCTGCGAAAGAGGAGGCGTGGACATAGGGCAGGTGTTCCCAGTCATAAGCATTCTCGATCATGCGCGCCATATTGGTCGGAAGGGCGCGCTTATAGTTTCCAATATAGTGGAGATCCGACACAGAGGCATGGTCGACCGTGTTCGGCCGCGCGTTTGAGATCTCTTGCTCGGCTTCTGTCAGCATGATCATTTCCCCGGCTAGGCGGTCAGCGCCGCCAATCGTTCCTGCCGCAAGGCGTTCAATTGCGCGGACAGTTTCTGTTCGAAAAAACGATCGCAGCCCAAACACATATTGGCAATATCCTGGCCCAGTCCGTCCTTGGCTTGCGACTGCTGTCTAAACATCTCGCGTGTCCAACCGTCAGCCTCCCCCATACGCTCTGGGTCGCCATCATTTAGCGCCTGGATGGCGGGGAGCGCGGCGACGCTGGTGAGGATGTCTTCCAATGTCTCTTGCGTCAGGTTTCCGAGGGGCGCTTTGGTCTTGAGGCAACAGGGATAGATTGAGCCATCAGGTTCAATCGCGACTTCAGAGCCGGCTTTGCCAATATGCAGGAAATTCTTGGCGCCCGACCAACGGGCACAGAAATTGACGTCATAGCCTGCTTTGCTCAAGCCATTCGATAAGGCCCGTCCGCGCGGCCAAAGCTCGCCAATCCACAAATCTTCTTGTGCGCCAAAAAACAAGAATGTTGGGCCTTTAAGTTTTCCGCCAGCGGCGACATCTGGCTCTTTCAAACGCTTATCCTTGGCGCCGCCGAGCGAGACCTCGCGCACGCCGCGGCTTTCCATCAGGGCGCGGATTTTGTCCATGAAGGCAAACTTCTTATCGCCTTGCATGCCGACATGATAATCATCGATGGAGGCAATCGCGATACTCTCGACGCCGCGCGCCAGACATTCATCCAGGATGTCTGGCGTCAGAACATCGCCCGTGGTCTGGATGGATATTTTTGGGGCGCGGTCGCCATAGCGTTTTTGCAGCGCCTCCAAGACCGGGTAGAAAAGTTCTTCGCGGACGCCATCAATCAAGAGCTCACCACCGGCCAGGACCAGCAAAGTCCGGTCCCGATGTCCGTGCTGATCGACCCAGCTTAGATCATCGGGCAAATTGTCGATGACGCTTTGAAACGCCGCCTGCCCTTCGCCGACCACTTCGGTCAGGGCATCGCGCACATAAGGTCGGAAGCGGTCATCATAACAATGCTTACACTTGCGATGACAGGCCCATGTCAGAACCCAATAAATGGCTTGCACGACGGTTGTCCTTTTTCAGTTCAACCTATCGCTAGCCAGGCCGCGGTGATTTTGTCGATACTATTCCCGCATGGCTCGCGGGTTTGTGACTATATCCATTGTCCAAAAAAGGGGTGGCCAGCGCCACAGCATGAAGCTGCCGCGCTGGCCAGGGAGGAGGGCGTCGCTAGAAGGAAGCCCTCAACCGAGCTGCGAAATCAAAGCCTTGATAATCCGCTGAATCTGTTGACCAGCGTCCAGGCTGATTGTTGGGCGAGTTTGGTATCTCATACGTGGCAATGCCCGGTATGACGCCGAAGCGATAGCCGCCGCCCAGCGAAATGAAATCATTGACGTTCACGTCGAGACCGAAACGGACGCCGCCGCCAATCTCAAAGCCGCTATCATCAAAGTCTTCCGCGAACACAACATTAGACAGGCCCGCGCCGCAGACGGTCGGATCACAGGTCGTCACCTGATGGAATTGACCCTCTGCATCGGAATTCATCGCCTCAAACAGGCCGCTGACATTGAACGTCAAGCCCGGCCGATTATCGATCTGCGGGAGCAAATCATAAGTGCCGATGGCGGATAGCCCGATCCCGAATTGCTCAATGTCCGTCGTGATCTGGTTGGTTTGACCAATGCCGCCAAAGGGAGAGCCGCCAAAATTGACCGTCGCACCACTCCATAGATCGGTTTCGATCGTCCGGTGGAAACCGAATATCCCCGTGTTGAGATCAAATCCGTCGCGGCTAAATTTCAGCTTATCCACGCCGAACTTGAGATAATAGAGATCGCCTTCACCGCGCGCGGAGCCGTCCAATCCGAAGGAATCGCCAAGGAAGAGGCCGGTCGAGCTGAGTTCTTCACCCCCTGTGCCGCCGGTGCCGCCGGTGCCGCCCTCGCCGCCTTCACCCCCTTCATCGAAGTAAGTGAATTCATCAGCATAAGTCAGGGCCACACCAAAATCGCCGCCTTCCGGATCACTGCCAATGCGGTCCGTATCAGAACTATACTGGCCATATTCAACCCAGAATCGGGTTGGCTTGCCGCGGAATTTTGGTCCAGCAATCGCACCATTTAGATGCCAGCCATCCCAATCCTCGAGTTCAGCCTGAACCAAAGACCGCTCTTCGCCTTCTGTCCCCGGAACCAAGGTGCCAGCGGAGATCTCACCAATACCATCGGCTTCAAACTCCCCAAAG
>JABSQA010000208.1 GCA_013213825.1 Henriciella sp. | reverse complement strand
GGTGCAACACCAATGAACTCATTCGCGCTATTCATGACGATGAGCATCAAGCTCTCGATATGATCAAGCCTGGCAGATGGCTAGACAAGGTGTCTGCTATAAACGATGAAACTCCTCTTATGGCTGCCGCCAGGCTCGGCCGCTTGGAGGTCATGGAAACCTTAGTTGCTGCCGGAGCTGATCCGAACACGCGAAGCACAGATACGCCCCTCTTATGCGCGACAATGAGCGAGAAAGCCGTGGCGCTCTTGCTCGCATCTGGGGCTGATCCTAACACCTGCTCCACAAAACCCAACCGATTGGGCGAAAGCCCTCTTATCGCCGCCTCGCAATTCAACAAAACCAAAGTGGTCAAGGCGCTTCTTGAGGCTGGTGCCGATCCTGTCTACGTCGACCCAAATGGGCGCACGGCTTTACAAGCTGCGCAGGACTTTAGCGCAAAACGAACGATCGCGGTTTTGGAAAAAGCGATTACCGCCACCGTCACGGACGCGGAAGACCTCCACCAAGCCGTGGCAATTAAGTCTGCGACTGAATTAGAGCGTCTTCTCACGTCGGGTCACGATGTGAACGCGACGAAGGAGTTAGGACGTACTGCTCTGCACCAAGCAGCTCTAGCCGGTTGGCTTGAGGGGGTTAAAAAGCTGCTCGATGCTGGCGCAAGTGTTGACCCGGTAGACGATCGAGAAGCCACCCCTATTATGCGGATCGCCAAAGGTCGCGATGGAGCCTCAATAGCGGACGCACTCATTTGCGCTGGTGCGGACATTCATCGAAAAACGTCTCAAGGATGGACGCCGCTCCATCAGGCAGAGGATTTCGGTGTTGTCCGGGCGCTTCTCGCGGCAGGCGCTGATCCAAATGAGGCTTTCCAGTATGCCTGTTTGCTGAGGTCTCCAGACGTCATTGAAGCGATGATTGATGCGGGCGCTGTTCTTGACGAGCGCGCACTGACCTGGGCGCGAGGTAATCGCGCAGGTAAGCGGTATCTTGAGGCGCGGCTCGGGCGCGACCTATCCGAAAGCGATCGAGTCCGACACGCTCTTCGGCAAATCTCGAAGAAGGCGCGCGATGAAGATTTTATAGAATGGACAAACCGGCTCAGCGAAGCCCTGAATCGGAAACCAGCTGCATGGAAACGACGCAAAGGTGCCGTCTATCTCCACAATGTGTCCATACATCGGATCATCGCGTACTTGGCTGAAACAGAAGAGGTCGCGCCAGACAACGCCTTTGGTGCGCTTGCGGCACTTTCAGAGCACGCGCGATCAATCGGTTACACGCTGTTCGCGGTCGGCTATGACGCTATTGATAACGAGACAATCGAGCAATTGCCGATCGTGATTTTGCCGATCTCAGAACCGCTCGCACCCCTGCTGCTGTGTGGCACCAATCGCAACGATGGTGGTGATGCCGCAGAGCTGCTTAATATTCTTCATAAAATCGCCGAGAGCGAACCGTTCAATATTATTGCGTGCGGGCATGATTACCTCAGCGCCGGGTTCGTTAAAGAAGTTAGCGCCCCTGAAATGTTTGCAAGGCAACTCTTGGACATCTGCCCGGATATTGCGGATCAGGCTGAAGCGAGCCTTCGTAACGCTGAGCAGCCGGAACGCGAGAATATAATTTCACGTTCGCTCGTTGAAGACGGCTACTTCTTATTGTGGTGGGATTAAATCTGGTTTGCGAGCAAAAGGAGACATTAGAAATTCGAGCCTGGCAGACCCATTGCAGCCGAGAGAACGGCAGCAAAGGAGTAAACGATGCCGTTTGATCATTCAGAAGGGAAATGGATCCCTTGGAACAAGGGAAAACTTGTCGGTCAGAAAGCGCCGCTCAAACCACAAGAGGTTTGGTCGATACGCGTTCGGTTGCAACTCGCAGACAACACGCGAGATTTGGCACTCTTCAATTTAGCAATTGATAGCAAACTTCGCGGATGCGATCTGCTGCGACTGCGCGTTTCGGATTTGCGAATGGGTGGCGAGATCAGAAGCCGAGCTAAGATCATTCAGCTGAAAACAGGCACAGCGGTGAAATTCGAGGTCACGAAGCAAACTCGTGATGCGGTTGAGGCTTGGATTGAAGTTAAAGGTCTCCGACCACACGATTGGCTGTTTCCAAGCAGAAAAGATATGACCCGTCATCTCTCAACCAGACAATACGCTCGGATCGTTGAGGGCTGGGTTCGTTCAATTGGTCTTCCTCAATCATCATATGCGACACACTCGATGCGACGAACCAAAGCGACATTGATCTACCGCCAGACAGGTAACCTCAGAGCAGTTCAGCTTTTACTAGGACATAGCAAGATCGACAGCACGGTCTTGTATCTCGGAGTAGAAGTTGAAGATGCCCTTAGTTTGGTCGAGAGCATTGAGCTTTAGTCTTAACGCGACTTGAGCACGAAACGCTGAGGTTGATGTTTAATCTGCAGCTAACGAAGCGCTTCGTGCATCACCAAGAAAACCGTTGTGTTGTCTACGATTTTTCCTTCCCAATCATAGACCCGTCCCCAGAGTTTCGCGGCTTTCAAATCTGTCCTCGTGAATTCGGCAAATGCATCTGAACCCGCGCCAATCGCCCACAAGGGGACCAACTCATTTGAGTGGTTGCCCGTCGCGAATTGATACCCAGGAATGTTTCCGGCGCCGCGATCCTGAACGGCGCGAAACTCATTGAAAATATCCTCCGCGGGATCATAGCGAGCAGAAATGATCGCTTCGTCTGTCGCATCCAATGCAGCTGGACCGCCAACGCTGTTGGTCCAGGTGCCTTCACCCCAGATGCTTCCCGTCTCGTGATCTGCCGTAATGATCAGAAGAGTCTCATCCCAGCTCGAGTTGGTCTCCACCCACGAAATCACAGCGTCAATTGCGAGATTGAAATCGACCTGTTCTTCGATGAAGCGAGGCATATTATTCGCATGCCCCATCCAATCTACAGCTCCGCCTTCGATCATCAAAAAGAAGCCGTCATTATCTTGGCTCAGCACGTTTAAGGCGCCGACGCTCATCGTCGCTAAGTCTGGAACATTTTTGTTGAAAGCCATACCCGATGGTGTGCCCGAAGCGGGCAATCCTTCACGCCGCGCCTGCAGGGTTGAGTTCGATTGGGCGATCCCAACAACGCGCTCTGGCACCTCTTCGCCAGATGCAAGCGCCTCAAAATCAGACTTTGAATCAATAAACGCGAAACCGCTTAAGCCAGTATCGCTGGTCAGAGCAGCCAGCGTTTCCTTGCCGCCGACGAATTGAAACGCTTCGTCACCCTCGGGCTCGACCGCGTTTCCGCTGGCATCATAGTAAGGATGGCCCGCGCCCATGATGACATCGAGCTCACTAGAGACCATCTCGTTGAAGATCTCTGCATAATTATTGCGAGAGACATTATGCGCGATGACAGATGCTGGTGTCGCATGAGACGCCATGACGGATGCGACAGTGCCAGCAGAACGATCAAGATCCATGGCGATTTGAGCGATGGTTCGGAAGCGTTCCTTTCCGTTCCAATCCATATTGATGCGGCCATTCGAAGTTTTGCGACCGGTCATCAAGGCTGTTCCAGCTGCGGCGCTGTCGGTGTAAGCGGTATATGGCGCGTTTACCGGCGCAAAGTCATTGGGAAAAGCCC
>JABSQA010000207.1 GCA_013213825.1 Henriciella sp. | reverse complement strand
GGCCGTCAGCCCGAACCACGAACCCTCTAAACCCTGGCGTCTGGATCGAAAGACCACCAGACACCGCATTTGCCAGAGAGGCTATCATGGCTAAGAAACTGCTGGGGCAGCTTAAGCTCCAGATTCCTGCCGGTGCAGCAAACCCATCGCCCCCAGTTGGTCCGGCGCTCGGTCAGCGCGGCATCAATATTATGGAATTCTGTAAGGCGTTTAACGCCAAAACAGAGAAGATGGAAAAAGGCCTGCCGCTGCCGGTCGTCATCGACTATTACCAAGACAAGTCGTTCACGTTCATCGTGAAAACGGCGCCTGCTTCTGTTTTGCTGCGTAAAGCTGCGAAACTGAAAAAAGGCAGCCAAGAACCAGGTCGTTCGGTTGCTGGTAAAGTGACCCGGGCGCAGTGCCGCGAAATCGCTGAAGCGAAGATGGCGGACCTGAACGCGAACGATCTTGATCAAGCAACTAAGATCATCGAGGGCTCTGCCCGTTCGATGGGTCTCGAAGTGGTGGAGTAAGAGCATGGCTGGAAAACGTTATCGCGCTGCCGCCGAAACCGTCGATGCAGATACCGCATACAGCGTCGCGGATGCTGTAAAGCTGGTCAAATCGAACGCGACCTCGAAGTTCGACGAAACCGTCGAGATTGCTGTAAACCTGGGTGTTGACCCAAAATATGCTGACCAAATGGTGCGCGGCGTTGTTTCGCTACCATCTGGCACAGGTAAAGACGTTCGCGTGGCCGTGTTTGCACGCGACGCGAAAGCCGAGGAAGCCAAAGAAGCTGGCGCGGAAATCGTCGGTGCAGAAGACCTGATGGAAGAGATCCAAAACGGTAAGTCTGACTTTGACCGTGTGATTGCCTCCCCAGACATGATGTCTGTCGTGGGCCGTCTGGGTAAAATTCTTGGACCACGTGGCCTGATGCCAAACCCTAAGGTTGGCACTGTGACGCCAAATGTTGGCCAAGCGGTGAAAGACGCCAAAGGCGGCTCGGTTGAGTTCCGGGTTGAAAAGCTTGGCATCATCCATGCGGGCATCGGCAAAGCCTCATTCACAGAAGACGCGATCGAGAAAAACGTACGTGCCTTCATCGATGCTTTGATGAAAGCCAAGCCGTCTGGCGCCAAAGGCACCTATGTCAAAAAGATTGCACTGAGCTCAACCATGGGCCCAGGTGTTGCCGTCGACACAGGCGACGCGATCGCAAGCTAAGCGCGCGCGAAGAACAGAAGAAAGCCCGCCAGAGTGATCTGGCGGGCTTTTTTATGGTTGAATATCTTGGGCTCACTCAGCCACTTGTGGGCCATTAAACTGGCGCGCGAAGAAATCATCCTTGACCCAGAGAGGACGCTCATCTCGATTGGCCAGTTCGAGCGCGATGCGGGCATTCACTTCAGCGAAACGCGCCGCGGCATCAAAATCGAGATTGTTGTTCAAATCGTCTGAGGGACGATGATAATTCTTGGCGAAATGCTCGGCCCAGGCGGCGTCGCCGCCATTCGCCATGCCCGTTGCCAGAAAGACCGCAGGTACACCAATCTCAACCATCCGGAAATGGTCCGAGCGCGTAAACAAGCCTTGGTCTGGGAACGGATCAGGGCTGAGGGCCATGTTCATATCCTCGGCCGCAGCAATCACTGCAGACTCAATCGTTGATCGATCCGACCCGAAGGCAACGACGTCTTCGAATGAATAGGTGAGCACAGGCATGTCCAGATTGACATTGCCGACCAGACGAGAGGCGTCGACGGTTGGATTCTGGGCGAAATATTGCGCACCAAGCAGTCCTTTTTCTTCCGCCGTGACGATCAGCAACATCACCGATCGCCGTGGGCGTTCGCCCTCCAACATCATGCGCGCGACTTCTAAGAGCGTGGCCACGCCCGCGGCATTATCCAGTGCACCATTATTGATTTTATCGTCTTCGAAAGATTGGGAAATCCCAATGTGATCGAGGTGTGCGGTGAGCACGATAATCTCGTCTTTGAGCTCAGGATCGCTGCCCTCGATCAAACCAATAACATTATCGGACTCAACGACATCCAAAGTGGATGATTGTGAGATGGAGATCGTATGCGGCAGCGCAAAGCCTTGAACGGCGCCGCCCTCAGCGTCTGCGGCTTCCATGATCGCGTCGAAATCCTGTCCCGCGCTTTCGATCAACTTGCGTCCGCCTTCTAATGACAGGCCTGCGGCCGCTTGGAGGTTTGGGGCGAGCGTATAGGTTTCTCCGTCCGGCTTTAACCAGCCCATGCTTGCGGATTCCAACCGTCCTTCGCCAACCAGGCGCGCGAAGGAGTAGATTTGCTCCCGCGTCGGGGTGGTCAGTGAGACGCTGCCAATCGCGCCCCGCTTAGAGGCTTCAGCGCTTTTGCGAGAGCCATAATAAGCGCGTTCTTCTGTTTGGATGCCCTTCGGTGTGCCACTCAGAGTCACAACGATTTTGCCGTCCACATCGAGGCCCGCATAATCATCGCGTCCAAGATCCGGCGCGACAACGCCAAAGCCTACAAAGACGGCTTCAGCAGTGATAGCTGATTCAGCCCGACGCGTTGAGCCAAACACGACGTGATCCACATTCTCTTCGAAGGACAGGGCTTCTCCGGTGTCGGTTCGGGTCACCGAAAAAGCGAGATCATCCGAATTCCGGTAGCTGCGCTGCAAGGGCACGGTCTGAAAATAGGTGCCATCATCGCCGGCTGGGAGCACGCCGAGCGCTTCCATTTGAGAGGCGACATAGGCGGCGGCGGCATCATAGCCTTCCGTTCCAGCTTCGCGACCTTGTAAATCATCGTCTGCCAGAAAACGGATATGCGCTTCGATAAGATCGGCGTTCGCCGCTGGCATCGTCGTCTCTGTCGCGATCGCGGTTGTGGTTTCGTTGGCTACATCAGCAGGTTCGCTTGCTGGGGTGCAGGCACCCGCGAGCAAGACCGTGCTGAGTACCAGTCCGGTCGAATAATTCATATCTTTTAGTCCCAAGTTTTTTATAGCCGCATCCAGACCGCGCCTGGCTGTGTTTGTCCAGTGTGCGGCGCAGGTTTGGCGTTCGCGGAAGAATGCGGCAGACTGGCTTTGGGAGAAACAAATCATGAGACAAAAAGTGATCGGATTGGCTGTCCTGGGATGGCTGGTGGCGTGTGGTCCACAAACGAGCGACATCAATCAGACGCCGGCCAATGGCGAGGGCGTGACCATCTATCCAGCTGAAACGGTGGTCACAATGACTGCGGACCAAACTGGCAACGCTGTGGCCGTGCGGGACGGGCGAATTCTGGCGATTGGCGGCCGCGATGGCCTGGAAGCGGAATACGCTGGCGCTGTTGTGGATGAGGTTTTCATTGAAAAGACCATCATTCCGGGCCTGATCGATCCACACGTGCATATGGGATTGTCATCTCTGCAATATGCGACGCCGCTGACCCCGCCCTGGCCGATGGCAACGCCGGACGGAATGGTTCGAGGCATACCAACACGTGCAGCTTTCTTTGAGCGCCTAACCGAAATTGTCGCTGACAAACCCGAAGGCGAACCGCTGATCGTTTATGGGTTTCTCAATTTAGAGCATGGCGATCTCGTGCGCGCCGATTTGGATGCGGTCACAACGGACCTACCGTTGGAGATCTGGCACTATTCCAGT
>JABSQA010000206.1 GCA_013213825.1 Henriciella sp. | reverse complement strand
TGGGCAAGCGTCGGTCACCACCGGAATCAACGAGCTGGGTGGTAGCCCCTTTACCGACTTGCAGCCATTGGCTGGGATCTCAGAAGCCACGATCAATGCGCCCGTATTCTATGAGTATGGACCAGTGGCTTTGCGGGCAGCCTATAACTGGCGTTCGGAATTCCTCATCACACCGCGCGATGACATCTTCCCGTTCTCGCCGATTTGGCAGGAGAGCACCGGGCAGCTTGATGCGTCAGCATTCTATGATGTCAATGAATACTTCAAAATCGGTATCCAGGGCGTGAACCTGCTCGATGAGGTTACTGAGACGACTCAGGTTGTCGATTTTGATGGCACCCGGGTCACGCGGTCTGCGTTCCGCAATGACCGACGCTTCTCAGTGCTAGGACGGTTTACGTTCTAACGTGAATCCTATGCACGAATGATAGTCATATCGGAGCCCTTTCCTGAAAAGGGCTCCGATTTTGCTTCAAACTTAGGAAAGAGACGCATAGTAAAGACTCATCGAATCTTGTGGACGCGGGGAGGTGAAACGCATCTCCGGGTAAAAGGGACCAAATAGGTAGATTCATCATGGCCAGACGCCGTCAGGCAGTAACCATCAAACATGTCGCTGCAGATGCGGACGTATCGCTGCAAACCGTAAGCCGCGTCATTAATAAGGAACCAAATGTCAGCGCCGCAATGAAAGAGCGGGTGCAAGCGTCGATCGATAAACTCGGTTATGTACCGTCTATCGCGGCCCAACGCATGAGCGGGTCACGGTCTTATTTGATCCTCGCCTTGAATGACAGAGAGCGTACGATCGCCCAATGGCGAGCGCGCGATGGCAATGACTGGGTTGACCAAATGTTGCTCGGTGGAATGCTGAAATGCGCAGAGCATGGCTACCGCATGCTGATCGAACTGGTCGATACGCATGATGACCATATCGAACGTGAGCTGACAGCGGCGATCGCCTCATTACAACCGGATGGCATCATCCTGACGCCACCGCACTCGCATAACCGCAAAATTAAACAGCTCCTGGAGTCCAAAAACATTCCCTTCGTTCGGGTAGGGTCGCGCAATGAAGGCGCTGGAATTCCGGTCTCGATGGAAGATGAGCAATCAGCCAAACTGGCCACGGAGCATTTACATCAGCACGGCCACACTCGGATCGGATTTATCGCTGGGTCGCCGGACTATAATTTGAGCCGATGGCGCGAGGATGGATGGCGATCGACCATGGCGGCGCTCGGTCTGTCGACAGACGGATTGTTCGAGATTGGTGACTTTAGTCTCGAGTCAGGCATGCAGGCTTCCCGCATGCTGTTGAGCGGTCCATCCCGCCCGACGGCGATTATTGCGAGCAATGATCAAATGGCGTTTGGAACACTTAAAGTGGCTGAAGAGCTTGGGCTCAGAGTGCCAGATGATCTCTCGCTCATTTCGTTTGATAATTCACCGGCCGTGCGCTTTAGCCAGCCACCCCTCACCGCCATTGACCAACCCGTCGCGGAGACAGCGTCAATCGCTGCGGAGCTTCTGATCGCGGCACAAAAAGGCGTGCCTTTGCCGAGCGAGCGCGTCGCGGTTCCAGCGAAATTGGTCGAGCGGGACTCTGTCGCGAGACCGGCAGATTAGCGTGAGTCACGAAGCAGAGCCGCAGCAGCGTCAGAGCAAGACGTTTCTATATCTCTATGCCCTTGCTTGGGCAGGCGGCGCGATCGCTTATGTGCCCTTTCTAACCGTTCTTCTGCCGGTTCAGGTCGCCGATGCTGCTGGCGATGCTGCGGTGGATTGGCTAGCATACATTGCCTTTGTCGGGGCAATTTTTGCCAGCATCGCTCATATTGGGTTCGGTTGGCTCAGCGATAAAGCGGGAACGCGCCGCGTATTCGTCGCGGCTGGTTTGATACTGTCCTGCACATTGCTGGTTTCGGTTGGGCCGGTGACCGAATTGCCAATGCTGTTATTGATCGTGTCGGCCTGGCAATTCGGCTTGAACCTGATGCTGGCACCGCTCGCCGCATGGGCTGGCGATTGCGTGCCCGATCGTCAGAAAGGTCAGCTGGGTGGGCTGCTATCCATCGCGCCCGCCGTTGGAGCGATGGCGGGAACATTCGTCACGATTCCGGGTCTCGCGAGTGGCGCGGAGCGATTGTGGCTTGTGGCACTGATTGTCGCTCTATGTGTTCTACCCGCGCTCGTGTTTGGGCGACCGAGACCGTTTCCTGATCTGATGGCGGAGCGGGTCATACCGCAGACTGACGACCCAGCGACCAGTCGCGTCGCGCGCATGTGGATCGCACGCTTATTGGTTCAGATCGCAGAGGCGGCTTTGTTCGCTTATGTCCTGCTATGGTTTCGATCCATGTCCGAAAACGTCACGGACAATCACACGGCGATCATTTTCAGCCTGGTTCTGTTTCTCGGCGTTCCGCTCACCATATTCGCTGGACACTGGGCGGACCGACATCAGAAACCGATCATCCCACTGGTCTGGTGCGCCGCCATTGTCGCGGTTGGATTGTTGATTATGGCCATGTCCCCGACATTGCCCATCGCAATTGCAGGATATTTGATCTTCGGTGTGGCCGGGACGGTGTTCCTTTCGCAACATACGGCGCAGACATTGCGGGTGCTGCCAAATCCGAAAACTCGTGGACGGGATCTCGGATTCTTCAATTTAACCAACACAGTACCGTCCTTGATCATGCCTTGGCTGACATTGGCACTGGTCCCCGTTTTTGGGTTTTCCGGGTTGTTTTTGCTCTTGGCTTTGTTGGCCAGCATAGCGTTTTTCATCCTCCTCACGATGCGGGTGTAAAAGCGAGGGTTGATTTTCCTGAGCGGACGGGTAGTCATAAATTGAGAACGTTCACATAAGGACGCATTTTTCTGGGAGGCACAGACATTCTGATGCGTATAGCGACACTGGGAATGACCCTGGCATTTATGGTCGGCGGATGCGCGATTGAAATGCATGACACGGTTGCGGAAAGCGATTCGACCGAAGCGGTGGCCGTCACGGAAGTCTCGGAAGAGGCGTTTGTGGCCGACCTGGTTTCTCGAATGAGTCTGGAGCGAAAAGTCGCTCAGCTGATCCAGCCACAAATCAATTCCTTCACTGCGGAAGACATGGAGCGGTATCGCTTCGGCAGCTACCTGAATGGGGGCAATGGCGGGCCCGGCGGAGATGAGTTTGCGCCCGCGAGCGCGTGGCTCGCCCTCGCGGATGAAATGTGGGTTGCGTCAACTGCGCCACTACCTGGCGATGAACCAGCGATTCCCACAATTTGGGGCACAGACGCTGTGCACGGCCATACCAATATTGTTGGCGCCACGATCTTTCCTCACAATATCGGTCTCGGCGCGACTCGGGATGCGGACCTGATCCGGCGCATTGGCCAAGCCACCGCTGTAGAGATTGAAGTGACCGGGATTGACTGGAACTTCTCCCCAACAGTGGCTGTAGCTCAGGATGATCGCTGGGGACGGACATATGAAAGCTATTCCGAAGATCCCGCAATTGTGGCGGAGTTAGGCGTTGCTTTGGTCGAAGGTTTGCAAGGGCGAATAGGCGATGAAGATAGATTAGGGTCAGGGCGCGTAATTGCCACGGCGAAACACTTCTTTGGCGATGGCGGCACAGAGCAAGGCGTCGACCAAGGCG
>JABSQA010000205.1 GCA_013213825.1 Henriciella sp. | reverse complement strand
GCCCTACCACGCCCCTTCAAACGCGCGCTCACCCTTGTATCTCGCCCATTCGCGGGGGCTGAGATTGCGATGGGCAATGGTACAGGCTTTGGCCATGAGGCTGTCGGAGATGTGTTCGCGGCTTGAGGGGGGTTAACCCGTCGCCACATTCGTATCCTCTTCAGGCGTGCGGACATCGCCGCCAGCATTGGCTCTCATGCTCAGATTGAGCGCCTGCACCCCGCTGCCCGGAGGCGAGTGTAAAAACCCTTGGACATCATCGCAGCCCAGAAGGCCGAGAAGGTCGTGTTGATTGGTTGTTTCAACACCTTCAGCAATCACGTTTAAGCCAAGTGTTTTGCCGAGCTGTATGATCACTTCGGCAATTTGCTTGTCGCCTTCATCTGCGGCGATATTCCGGACGAAGGCGCGATCAACCTTAATGCGATCGAGTGGGAAACGCTGCAGATAGGATAAAGAGGAATAGCCGGTGCCGAAATCGTCAATCGCGACTCGGACGCCAAGCTCACGAATTTCATGCAGGATTTTGATGATTTGCTCGGGGTCACCGATCAATGTGCTCTCGGTAATTTCAATCTCCAGCAAGTTGGGATTGAGTTTAGACTCTGTGAGCGCGGTTTGAATGACTTCAACAATATTGGGTTGGCTGAGCTGGATCGGCGAAATATTGATCGCGATCTGACAGCCTTGCCCCGAAATGGCAGGCCAATTGGCGGCGGTGCGGCAGGCTTCCTGAATAACCCATTCCCCAAGAGCGACGATGTGACCACTCTCTTCGGCGATCTCGATGAAATCATTCGGTGGAATGCGGCCATGCTCAGGATGATTCCAGCGCAGGAGGGCCTCGAAGCCATTGAGGGTCGACTCAGTGGCATCGACTTGCGGCTGAAATTCGAGATAGAATTCCTCATTGCGGAGCGCCGTCGGCATGTCTCCGGCGAGTTGCGACCGGAACTCAGCCTTTTCTTTCAACGAATCATTGAACGTCACCCATTGTCGGCGACCATTTCGTTTGGCTTCATACAGCGCCATGTCGGAGCGCCGAAGCAGAATATCTAAATCTGCTGGATGTCCGTCATGGAAGGCGAAGCCGAGTGAGGTTCCAATCGGTAATATGCCGTCCTCAGTCTCAACCTGACGGCAGAGTTGCGTGATCAATGCGTCACCGATTTTCGACGCCTCTCGGACCAGATTATCGTCTTGGCGAAGCGCGCACAGGAAAACGAATTCATCGCCGCCAAATCGTGAAATAAGCGCCCGCTCTCCAACCACGGCGCGAATGCGTTCCGCAGTCATCTTCAACAAATGGTCACCGGTCGCATGACCGAATGAGTCATTGATGCTTTTGAAGCCATCCAGATCGATAGAGCCGATCAGAGCTTTGAACGTCTTGCCCAAGGCTTGTTCGGCTTCGCTTTCAAACGCAGCGCGGTTTAGCAGCCCGGTCAGAGAGTCATGACGGGCGAGGAACATGATCTCATCCGTGGCTCGCTTGAGGTCTGAAATGTCATTTGCTTGGCAGCGATGCCCTATGCAGGCGCCTTTCGCGTTCAAGATAGGCAGGGCCGAAATCGCGATCGTGCGCGGATCCTCGTTTGGAATGCGGAGATCAAACTCGCAATTCTCAAACGGCTGCGCCGCATCGAACTGACGACGATGTTCTTCGATGCTCACCTTGATCGGTGATAGAAGTGCGAAATAGTTCGCGCCAATCATGGTCGACACATCGGTCCCCAATGTACGGCAGAACTTTTTCGAGATGTGGGTGATGCGAAATTCTCGATCAATTTCGAACAGCCAGTCGGTGCTTTGGGATTCAATGTCGATCAAACGTTTCTTCACTTCGCGGCGTTCCGCGTCGAGGATGGACGCGGAGGCGACGACACGCTGAACGACGCTTAGCTCCTCACCATGATCATATTTTGGATGTTCATTGATACGCTCCCCACCGAGATCGACGGGCGCGAAGCCAGAGCCGGACTCCAGGCCTAGCAATTGCTTCAAGCCATCCACATCAAAGCCGTCGCCATGTACGGAAATATTCAATCCAATCTCTTCATCTTCGGCTGAAACCCGAACCAACATTCCGCATTTTTTGGCAATCTGCAGCAAGATGAAGGTGACTCCGAAGGCCCAGGCAAAGGCGATCGCCGAACCCTGCAGCTGTATCGCAATCTGTTCCAATCTGGTCGTTACGATATGCTCTGGCAGCGCAAAGACCGAAACCAAGAGCGTGCCGGCGAGCCCTGCCAATCCATGCGTTGCGATGGCATCGACCGGATCATCAATTTTCGCTTTGCTTAGAAGCAGGTGGGCCCCGAACGTCGCGGTCAAACCACCGACAATACCAATCAACATGGCGCCGAACAGATTGACATACGCGCATCCGGCGGTGATCGCCACCAGCGCCCCAATGATGCCCGTAATCGATGTGTTCGTGCGGATCTTGCCGCCCTTTGAGATGACGTCGCACATCATCGCAGCGCCGCCTCCAAAGATCATTGCCACAATCGTATTGAGCACAATTGAGGAAAACTCCGCTGATCCGGGTGTCGACGCGCCCGCATTGAAACCGATCCAACCCACTGCAAGAATAATCACGCCAAGCAGCACGAGCACTGATGAGTGCCCCGGAATCGGAACCGGCGTCCCATCTTCGGCGAAGCGTCCGAGCCGTGGCCCAATTGTGATGGCCGCAGCAAGCGCGGCCCAGCCACCGATCGCGTGAACGACGGTCGACCCGGCATAATCCAAAAACCCGCGATCACTCAGCCAGGAAGACTGTTCCGGCGAGAGCGCATTCCCCCAAACCAGGCTTCCAAATCCAGGATAAATGAGCAGTCCCATAGCCGCAGCGATGAATAGATACGCATTGAAAGACATGCGTTCTGCGACCGCGCCCGACACGATCGTTGCGGCGGTTGCACAAAAGGCGAATTGGTACAGGAGCTGAAGTTGACTGCCGGGATCGGAAAGCACAGCGGCATCTGCGCTCAGCCATCCGGCCGCGTGAGCGCCAAACATGATCGGGGCGCCCACAAGCAAGAAGGCGCAACCGCTTATAATAATGTCTGCGATGTTTTTGTGAGTGACATTGATGGTATTCTTGGAGCGGACAGATCCGGCTTCAACGAGCAAGAATCCAGCTTGCATCGAAAACACCAACGCCGTCGCCAGGACGAGCCACAAACTGACCGTCGGGTCGATGCCCGCTACAGCCGTTTCCACAAGATCACCCAGACCACTTAGGTCCGTCGGCGTGTTTGCTATCACGCTCTTCATCGTTTCACTTCCCATCGTATTTTTTGGCGAGAAGTAACCTAAAGTTGTAAAAAAGTTGTTTCTATCCAGGGGTGTAGCGGCGTTCTTGGGGCGTTTGAACGTTAATAATCTTGACTAGTGAACCATTAGTGCGGTGAATCGGATGGGCAAGTGCAGGTGTGGTTTTGACTTATCCCTGCAAATAAAAGAGGTCACACTATTCAATCGAGTTGAGGGCCTGAAACGCAATCGTTATATTTGAAATTGCGAAAAGAATCTTCCTGAAAATCTGTTCCACGCGATGAAATTAGCGATGCGAACGAGCTCGAAGAAGTAAAACGCCGGACCGGATGTGATGATTTAACCCTGGAGCCCTAACACGCCCCTTCAAACGCACGCTCACCCATATATCTCGCCCATTCGCGAGCGCTG
>JABSQA010000204.1 GCA_013213825.1 Henriciella sp. | reverse complement strand
GCATGGCGCTTGTCGCGGACACATCGATCTCGGGACAGCACGTCGCTCGCGAGCTGGATCGTCTGATCCGGCTCTATGGACAGCCAGAGACCATTGTCAGTGCCAATGGCAGCGAACTGACCAGTCGAGCGATCCTGGAATGGCAGAATGAGCGCGGTGTTGCCTGGCACTATATCGCTCCCGGCAAACCGATGCAGAACGGCTTCGTCGAGAGCTTCAATGGCAAGCTTCGTGACGAGTGCCTCAACGAAGAAGTGTTTGATAGTCTGGCCCATGCCCGCATGATCCTCGGGCGCTGGCGACACGACTACAATCATATCCGGCCTCACTCATCGCTGGGCGGGCTGACGCCCGCAGCGCGCCGGTCGCTCGAGCTTGATGGGAGCACCGCTCCCGACGCGCTCGCCAAGCCTCAAACAATGAACTATGGAAAGGCCAGACTCTCATTATGAGTGAGGGACCCAAGGGTCTCAGGTCACACTAATTCACGGCAGAAACCTGCTGTCACAGTTTGAACAACATGGGTATTCGTTCAAGATCGAACTCGAGCAAGCCAAAAAAATGTCTGATTCTAGTGAACCACAACCTGACCAACGGAACATTCGCGTCTTTGTTTCTTATTCGCGAAGCCAAGTCGAATTTGTGGACGATCTGGAATTTTTATTGAGACGAGAGGGGTTCGATGTACTGCTTGACAGGCGCGATATTCCCAAAGGCCACCCGGATTTTGTAAGCAAACTCAGAGAGTTGATTTTAGATTGCGACACTTTCGTATTTGTTTTGTCTGAAGCGTCTGCTCGATCTGATACTTGCCGATGGGAGATCGACACAGCGAACACGCTCCAAAAAAGGATTCTTGTAGTTGCGTCGGATGCGGTCCCGGATGATGTTGAACTTCCAACCCAAATAAAAGAAATCGATTGGGTTCACTGCTGGCGAAACCCTAAGTTGCCTGGTTCAAGCCAGATGCGTGGTTTTGCCGAACTGTCTGAAGCCTTGAGTACTGATGTTAACTGGCTTCGCGACCGAACAGATTATCAGGTTCTGGCGATTAAATGGGAAAGCAGAGGATCTGCGAACGATAGCCCTCTGTTACTGAAGAAAGAATTGCTGAGAGAGGCTGAAACCTGGCTGGAAAACAGTGCGGAGTATGAGAGCGTTCCTCAGCTAGTCAGGAGATTCATTGAAGCCTCCCATCGACATGAAGTGGCATTGGATGATGAAAACAATAAACGTAATCTGGAGCGCCAAGCGGCATTGTTAGAAGCGACAGAGGCAAAAAAGCGAGTTTCTGAGATAGAGCTGCTAGTCGCGGCGTTAGGCTACTACGTGCCCAATGGCGGAGTTCGCACATCTAAAAGCGTAGAGTGGTTGAGTCTGTGGTATGACTCTATGACTTCAGGACTTTCTCTTTTGGTATGTATATATTGGCGATGGTATTTCACGGATGGTCATCCGGAAAACCACTTTGTGGTAGCTTTCGCCGCAGCAGTCGCGTTTTCAACGTGCGTGATTTTGATGTTTCGTATGAATAAAATCCATAAGATGAAATGGGGTAGCCTGGACCTCGGCTCCGCACGAAGAATTATTGCAGCTATGCTGTTTTCTGCGTTGTTGTTTTTCCCAATGTTGATCCTGTCCAACCGTTTCATTGGCTTTCCGAGGATGGCGTTGGTGTACGTGTTTTTCTTGTGGGCGGTGTTCGTTTTTGTGCCGAGATTAGCAATGCGGTTTAGAGAAGTGAATCATTCTCACAACGCCGAAACTGAGTGGAGCTGAGTCATCTTATTCATTGATGAGCTTTTTGGGTTTTCGATGAGACGAAAGAACATAAAGACAGCTCTGAACCCGCCGAAAGCGCTCAATATTGATTGCTATTTGCTTGCTGAAGAAAATGAGCAATGTTCCGCCTTTTGGAGTCTCCGTTAGCTCTTTGATTTGTTTTTATTTTTTGGAGCGGGCGATGAGATTCGAACTCACGACCCCAACCTTGGCAAGGTTGTGCTCTACCCCTGAGCTACGCCCGCGTCCTATGGGTATGTCCGTCGCTGTGTCGCGACCGAAGCCGCCATAAACCGCAAATCTGACCTGCATGCAAGCGGAAAAAGCTGAGCTGTGCCGGGTTTTTGCATCAGTTGGAGATCAGCGTGTCGAACACAGTTTTCAGGCGCGCTTGGATCAGGTCGAGGACGTGATCAAAGCCGTCCTCACCGCCATAATAGGGGTCTGGGACGTCGGCATTCTCTAAGAAAAGATGCAGCTGCGCGAGGCCATCTTGCGGCTGAATATCCGTAAGATCGGCATGGTTTGAGCGGTCCATGGCGTAAATGTGATCGAAGCGATGGAAATCATCGGCTTCAACTTGCCGGGCCCGTAGAGGGCGCAAGTCGAGGCCGCGGGTGCTGGCGGCCTGGATCATGCGCGGATCCGGCGGTGAGCCGACATGCCAGGCGCCGGTTCCGGCACTGTCAATCTGCCAATCTAAGCCGGCTTCAGCCACCATGTGCCGGGCGAGGCCGTCCGCGGCGGGCGAACGGCAAATATTGCCCAGGCAAACGAAAAGCAGTCGCTTCACGCGGTTTAAGCGGTCTCGAGCGCTGGGCTGAGAACACCGCGCTTGATCAATTCTTCGCCAATCTGAACCGCATTCAGCGCTGCGCCTTTGCGGAGATTGTCTGAGACATTCCAGAAAATGATGCCATTTTCGACAGTCGGGTCTTTGCGCACACGGCTGACATAGCTGGCCCATTCCCCGACACAGTCGACCGGTGTGATGAATTGATCGTCTTCAATATTATCGATGAGCTGAACGCCATCGGCATTGCGGAACAATTCGCGCGCCTCTTCCACGGTGAGTGGATCTTCCAGTTCAACATTCACGGCTTCAGAATGGCCGACAAAGACAGGAACGCGGACGCAAGTGGCGACAAGCTCAATCGACTCATCGACAATCTTCTTCGTCTCCATGCGCATTTTCCACTCTTCCTTGAACGAGCCATCTTCCATGGGCACGTCGATTTGTGGGATCACATTGAAGGCGATTTGCTTGGAGAAGACGTCAGGGGTCGGCGCGTCATTGACGAACATGCCCTTGGTTTGCGTCCATAGCTCGTCCATGCCGGCTTTGCCCGCACCTGACGCAGATTGATAGGTTGAGACCACGACCCGTTTGATGCCCGCGGCTTGGTGCAAGGGTTTCAGTGCGACGACCAATTGTGCCGTCGAGCAGTTCGGATTGGCGATGATGTTCTTCTTGCCATAGTCCAGCACGGCTTCGCCATTCACTTCCGGCACCACGAGCGGAACGTCAGGGTCCATGCGCCAGGCGCTGGAATTGTCGACCACAATTGCCCCAGCGGCGGCGATTTTCGGTGACCATTCCTTGGAGACAGAGCCGCCCGCTGACATCAAAACCAGATCCACCTGGCTGAAATCGAACTCGTTCAAATCCTCGCACAGAACGGTCTTTTCACCATAAGAGCATTTACGCCCTAGCGACCGGCGAGACGCAACCGCATGCACCTTATCAGCAGGGAAGTTGCGCTCATCCATAATGTTGAACAATTCCCGCCCAACATTACCGGTTGCTCCTACAACTGCCACGCGCAAAGCCATTGCTCGTCTCCTTCAAAAATCACAGTCCGCCCCTATGTCACGGCTTGTGCTGCAGTGCAACTTAACCGATCTGTACAAAATGCTCGTTTATGTGAGATGAGTA
>JABSQA010000203.1 GCA_013213825.1 Henriciella sp. | reverse complement strand
CCCTGCAGATACAGGCCACCCAGGAACGTCGGATCAGGAAGTGGATGAGATCAGCGGCGACTTTTTCAACAGAATTGGGCGACTTAAGCCTTTGAGCTAATGTCTTCTTTTGCTCGCAAATCGGGCTTGCGTTGAAAGGCAAAGCCCAAATTCAAAACGAACTTTGTTTGCAGCAAGATTTGCAATCAAGTACGGATTGGAGGGATGATCTTTGGAGGGGAATTTGGATCGTTACAAAAGGCTATGGATATGGATGGCGATCCCTTTTGTTGCCATGCAGGCGACCATCTTCGTCGATTACTGGGGCGATTTTTCCAAAAATACTTGGGCGGTGCATGTTCACTACTGGATCGCAACAGCATGGTACCTCCTACTGATCTCTCAACCGTGGTTATTCGCAAATGGAAGAATGGACGCCCACCGAACGTGGGGGGTACTAGGAATCGGAATTGCTGGTGCGTTTGCATTCACGTCGATCAGCCAACTCAATCGAGATATTATTGTTGCTGACTATGTGATCGCTAACCCGGGTGGCATCGGTCCATTCGACGCTTGGTTCTTCATGGGCATTATGTTCGCCGAGATCATTCTCATTGTGGCATTCATCGCCGCTATCGTCATGGCAGTCATCAAGCGACATAGTCTTCGGGATCACGCTTGGTGGTTGGTTTCGACCGTATTTATCGTTATGTTCCCCGCCATGGGACGCGGTCTGCAAGCCCTTTTCATCGCGATCTATGGCTTCGATCCCGACATAGATATTGCCGTCATGCCTCCAATTTATATTGGGCAAGTTTTGATCATATTGATGACTGTTGGCGTCGCGGCTTATTTGAAAGTGCTTCGCCATCCAGCAACGTATCTGGCCGTTGCAGCAAACCTATCAGTGTTTCTAATGGAGCCATTGGGGCGTTCGGCTTTCTTGGACGACATAGCTCGGATTATCATCAAAGCCTAATCCGTTAGCCAATCCAGGTTTGGAACTAGCTTTTTATGGTTGTCGCGGCTGCAACGTGCATGTCTTCTTTTGCTCGCTGAGCAGTCTGAAGGCAACGACCCCGAATACTTTAAAGCGTTTGGCAAATCGCGGGCGTCGGTGTCTCTGTGCAAAAATCTGGTGGGCCGTGCAGGCGCCAATAGTCCACATAGCCAAGGCGCTGAACGATTTGCTCAAACGCTTCGGTTCGGCGCGGTTCTGGAAAGTATGGGTCAAACATCACGATGGATAGATGAAATTGACCGGTATCTGCCTCACGCGAGGCGATTTCCATCGCCATCCCGGCCGCGCCGAGATGATCCAGCAACACATATGCAAACCATCCCGGAAGGCCATTGGAGTAAGCAGCCAAAACACGGGCCGCCATCGCGTCTTTTGGAGGTCGGCCCCCATGCCGCATCGCCTCCAAAAAACCGCTCAACAGGTCAGAATCTATAGGTAAAGGCGACATTTCGAGCCAGGCTTCAGCTGCATCATACTCGCCTAGCCGAACATGAATATGCCAAATGCCGAACCAGCTTATTGGAGTCTCGATGCCCTGCACATTCCATAAATATTGAAGAGTCTCCTGACCCGCAGCAAAGTCATCCGTAATATGCTGGTTCATGGCTAAAGCGATTTGGATTGGGGGCGAGTTGGGATCCTGCGCGAGCGCGGCTTCAAGCTGCGCTCTGTTCTGTTTGATCAATCCAAGATCCCGGTAAATCTCTGCCCTCCAAAGCACGAGCATTGTATTGTCCGGCGCTTTTGCAATGGCATCATCATAAATACGTCGTGCCTCGACCCAATCTCCTCGCATTTTAGCCACACCGGCCATGACAGAATTGGCCTCGACCAGACGATCATCGAGCCGAAGCGCCCGGTCTGCCGCATAGAGAGCTTCGGCAAACGTTTGGTTAGGGTCCACATCATTTGAATAAGTCGGCAAGGTCATCCATGCCGAGGCAAGCGCTTGCCAAGCCTCTGCATAGTCTGCATCGAGTGCAACCGCCTCTTCAAGGAGTTTTATAGCACGCTTGTTTGGCCCTTCTCCACGTTCCAACCAGAGCGTGCGACCACGTTCATACAAATCAACGGCGACAGGATTACGCGATCCGAGGCTATCCTCCGGTCGATCCGAATACAGCGCCCAAAATCCCAGAATGCTAAAAAACCCGATCGCGATTAAGGCACCGACGAGCAGGCCTGTTTTGTAACCGCTAAAACCAGAAGGCGCGGACGTGGCTGGCGGCGATTCAGCGCGTGAGGCGAGCCAGGCATCTAACTCGCTAGGGCGTGCAAACACCGTCGACTTTGAGGCATGCTGCTGTCGGTGAACAGGGAGGTTTTCCTCTGTTTCCCAACGCCGCGCCGTCCGCTCGCTGCAACTCAAATGCGCCGCGATCCGTTTCCAGCCAACCAGACGAGATTCTGCAGATGATTGCAAATGAAGCTCCATAGTCCTGTTCGCGTCACCGGCAGCCAGGTCTCACTGGAGCGGACGCTAACTCAACTAAGGATGATGGCCAAGTGCGGTCAAACGCGGTCATCAACCCGACAAGGCTGTTGCCGCCATTGCGCGCAGCGTCGCAATAGCACAGGCCAGAGGAAGCCCAACGACCCATCCGCCTGTTTTCGGGAGTTAACAGATGCATCTCAATCGACGCCGTCTTCTCCAATCCTCTGCTGTCGTGCTCCTCACGAGTGCAGGCGTAGCCAAATCAGCACTCGGGCAAACCAGCGAAACATCAAAAAATATGGCTTTCTCATCCGCGAGTGATGCCCTGTCAGCCCTGCGGTCGAGCGAGATATCTTCGCGCGAACTAACCCAACTTTGCTTAGATCGTATCGATTCAACAGCAGAGAACGTAAACGCTGTGATCAGTCTGCGGGCGGAGGCGGCGTTGGCTGCAGCAAGCCGCCTCGATTCGGCCCGGGCCGCGGGTGCGCCACTCGGCCCGCTGGCGGGACTGCCTGTGACGATCAAGGAGAGTTTTGCGGTTGAAGGGCTGCCAACAGTATGGGGAAATCCGAGCTTTCCAAGCACGCCTTCGGTGGGAGACTGTGCGGTGGCCGAACGGCTCTCTGCAGCCGGCGCCATCATTCTAGGGAAGACGAATACGTCCACGATGCTTGCGAACTGGGACAGCGAGAACCCTGTTTATGGGCGCACATCCAATCCGTGGAACTTGGACCGTGTGCCGGGCGGGTCTTCTGGCGGCGCGGCAGCCGCATTGGCTTCCGGGCTCTCATTCCTTGATATCGGTTCAGATTTGGGAGGCTCTATACGACAACCAGCCGCGAATTGCGGTGTATACGGTCACAAACCGACCGCGGGTATCGTCCCGCAACGCGGTCATATCCCGACCGGCGCGCCGCCTGTCATGCAAGTCGCAATGCCTCAAATGGCCAGCATATCTGAATTGCCTGTTTCCGGACCGATTGCGCGTTCCGCCAATGACTTAAAAATTGCGCTAGATGTCATTGGCGGCCCGGACGGCGCTGCATCAGCTGCGCTGTCCTATCAGACGCCGGCCGCACGGCACACCCAACTCGAGTCGTTCAGAGTGGGCTATGCGATGTCGCACCCTGACGCAGAACCGGACGCGGCAACCATGGGCATTTTGACCGGGCTGATTGAGTCTTTAAGCGGGCGAGTCGCCCATTTGAAACAAGGTTGGCCGGAGGGGGTGGACCCTCGGCGTCAGCGAGATCTGCGCCACTATTTTAGGGCCACGATCGGCACGATGATGACGTCTCCAGAAGACGCCAACGAGA
>JABSQA010000202.1 GCA_013213825.1 Henriciella sp. | reverse complement strand
TTTGACGAACGGACAGTCATGATTGGTCCATTCCAATACGACGGTTTTGTCGGAGAAATCTGATAGAGAAATCGTTTCACCCGCTGCGGTGGTCACTTCAGAGAATGAAGGCGCTGCTTCGCCACTGATCGGCGCGGCATTCGCAGAAAAAGCAATCATTGATCCAGCGGTCAGAGCCACTGCAGTGGCCATTCCGGCCGCTAATCCAAGGTTACGCCGTGTCAGCATTTGCATGTCGAAACTCCCATATTTTCCCAGATGGCAAGGAACGTATATTAGCTGATCGCGTCGACAAGTCCCGTTACAAGATCAATAGATAACAATTCCGGGAGCACTTCAGGTTCGCTCGCGCCAGGTGGATACCATAAATACATCGGCACCCCGGCCCGATTATGCTTTTGCAACTCCAAAGCAATTGTGGTGTCGCCATTGGTGAAATCGGCCACAAGGAAGGCAACATCAGCGCGCTCAAAGGCGGCCGTCACCGCCTTGGTTTGGAGCGTTTGCAACTTATTGGCTTGGCATGTCACGCACCACTCAGCGGTAAAATCAACGAAGACCGCACGGCCTTGCCCCGTCAGTTCGGCCACGCGCTCCGGTGACCAGGCTTCGGTTTCATAACTGGCGCTATAGGCATCTGTCGGCGCGGATGACGCTTGTGCAGTGCGCGCTTGCGCCAAGGGCCAAGCCAAACCTGCGATGATGGCTAAGCCCGCCACGCCTTTAGCCAACTGCCCAGTGCGGTCAGTGTTCAAACGAGCAATGACAACAAAGACGGCGATGAGACCCGCCAACCAAGCAAAGCCGATCACAGCTTCGCTCGCGCTGGTGGCCGATAATAGTCCAAAAATTGGAACAATCAGCGCTAAACCCAATACTGAGAGCAAGATCGCTTTGGCCCCCTGATTGGCAGATTTCAAAGCCCAAACTCCGAATGCAATCAAAGCCGCTCCAGCGACCACCATGGCCGCCATTCGATAGCCCGCCAGAGCCCCAAGAACCGACAGCAACCAAGCTGCTGTGAGGAACATCGGGAATGCAAACACTTGTTTGAGCGTTTCCATCCAAGCACCCGGTTTTGGAATGAATCTCTGCAGGCCTGGCGAAAAACTCAAGATCAGGAAAGGCAACGCCATGCCAAGCCCCATCGTTAAGAGAACAAGCACCACATTCACCGCGGGTTGCGTCATGACCGCGCCCAGGGCTGCTCCGAGGAATGGCCCGGTACACGGCGCGCCGACAACGGCGGCGAGAACCCCAGTGAAGAACGCTCCGGCACTGCCTTGCTTCGCGGCCAATCCGGATCCAACACTTTGGACCGAGGTGCCAAGCTCAAATAAGCCGAGCAACCAAAGCCCGATTAAGAAAATGATCAAGATCAATGCGGTGACGAGGATCGGATTCTGCAGCCAGAATCCCCAAATTGCAATCCCCGTCGCTGCCCGCACGGCCAAGATGGTCGCGGCCAAGGCCGCAAAGCTCACCAATACGCCAGCTGCATACCAAATACCGTGCAGCCTTGCCTCTGCCGCATCTCCATTCGCAGTGGACGCGACAATGCCCATCGCTTTGATCGACAAGACTGGCAAAACACAAGGCATCAGGTTGAGGATGAGACCACCGATCAAGGCAAAGCCCATAAGAAGGAACAAATTGCTGCCCACCGAGCCGCCCAAAGCGCTTCCCGCAACATCCGTGGTGCCGGGTAAGACATTGCCCGCACTTGCGCTGATCTCGAAAGCGAGATCACCAATCGTGACCACGCCTGCAATCGCATCCGGAAGTGCTGCGTCAGCGCTGCTGGGCGATAATTGCAAACTCACGCCCTGATCACCGGCGCCCGCAATTTGGTCAGCCGCATGCGTGATTTCGTGTCCGAATGGGAAGAAACGGACATTGCCGGACTGTCCCGCGACTTGCTCACCAGCCAGAGAGATTGTCCAACTTTCGCCGGTTTCGGTTAAACGCGCCTCCCCATCAAAACCGGGGGGCACCTGCATCAGCGCCGCTTGAATGCGCTCGGCGCCATACTCGTCAGGCAATTGCCCAGCGCCCACGGACAGCAATAAGCGAATGTCTGCGTTCTCAGGAATGCAAATATCTTCGCAGATCAAATAATCCGCCACACCCTCCAATAGGATTGGCCCATCCGCCGTTTCGGGAATCTGGACCGAGAATGGTAAAACGACCTCGTCGGAATAACCATAATCCATGATTTGCCCCGGCACGACCGGCAGCAATTCAGGCAAAGGCCATTCAAATGCACTGAAACTTTCAGCGGGGACGCCGCTGGTCTCGCGCCATGTAATCTCTGGCGGGATCCCTGCATCTCCTGGATTCACCCAATAGATGTGCCAATTGGGATCGATCTCGAATGAAAGCCCAAACCAAACGGTTTCACCTGGCACCGCAAGCGCACGCTCAGAAATCAACTCAACGCGGGCATGGCCGCCATCAACCGGCTGAGCCTGCATGGGCAAGAGCAAAGCCGTGAACATTGCCATGAAAAGGGCGAGGCTACGAAAAACCGCCATAAGTCGGATCCTGTATAATTTCTTGCGGATCCATATAGGAGGACAATCGTGAGGAAAACCACCTCGCGAGGATGTGACCACCCGAATTTGATACTCCTTGAAAAAAAGGCGGCTCGATTGAGCCGCCTTTAGATATTCGATATTTTGACCAGATTAGCTCATAGGCGGTGTGGTCGGAGCCGCAGGCGCTGCCGGTGCGGCAGGCGCAGCTTGTGGTGCGTTTTGCTGGAGTTGCAAAGCACGCGAGATGATGCGTTGCCAATTGAGCAAAGAAATCATGTGCGCATAAATCGCGCCCAAAGCGCCATTTGCACGCAGCTCTTTGAACTGTTCGTCGCTCAACTCATTCAGTTTATTCTCATCAATTGCCCAATAATCGGCGATCTTCTGTGGATCACCGACCGCGTTGCCTTGCGTATCGCGGGGCTGGAAATTGACAGACTTTTCTTCGAACAGTCCCATGCTGTTAATGATCGCGGTGAAATCCGCGGTCGAACGGCGCTGACGCTCAAATTCTTGGCAAAACTCAATGGCGTTTTGGGTAAACGCACTTGGCTCACCGTTTTCAAACAAAAGGATGTCTGGCTGATTGGTGACCATGGGTGCGTCACGGTCGATGCACAAAAGCAAACGATCGCCATTGCTGTCATTTGCGAACACAAATGGATAGCGGCGAACGAAAGCTGGAATGTAGAAATCTTGATCTGCAGCGCCATCATCGCTGACAAAAAGGTTCTCACCTGAGCGGACGCCCATAACAGCGACCGGGGTGCGCTCTTCGCCAACAAAGATGATCGGGAAAGACGCAGCCGCCATTCCGAATTCTGTGACGGTCACAGGCACGGCATGCGCCTGACGCAAGAATCCGTACGGCTTTTCGATATTCTTCACACCTAGTCCGGCATGTTGTTCCGGATTAATAGGTTGTGGGTTCTTGTAGAACAGAACGTTTCCGGTCAGTTCTGGTTGTTGAGTGTTCGGTGTATTTTCCACGGGGGACTCCGCTTGATAGACTGGCGGGGTGTAACGGAAATGAATAAGGCCGACAACACTTAGACGGGCAAGGAATGCAGCTGTTGCAGATGTTTCATAATTTATTCCCGACTTTTGAAGTTTCTCAGGCGGTCGCGAAGGCGCAGCGCCTCCTGCTCATCGGGTTCAGCGTCGGCCTCCTTTCTACGTTGAGTGCGTGTAGCCAGGGGACGGATGAATCCCGATCAATGCGC
>JABSQA010000201.1 GCA_013213825.1 Henriciella sp. | reverse complement strand
GTTTATCGAGGGCTGGTACAATCCCGGTCGACGCCACTCAGCCCTGGGATATATGTCACCAATCAACTACGAAAGGAACCGACGGGACACGCTAGAATCTGCTAGCCTATAACCGTCCACGGAACCGGGGGAAGTCCATACTATCACTGCCCCGAAGCGGTTCGAGCTGGGTGGGCAGTGTTCTATCAAAATCAAGATCAGCCCGTTACTTGAGGGAGCCACTAACTCACTCTTACCATAGTGTCGGTCAAAAGGGGACGTTGATAGATTTCTCCGAATCGGAAGTACGTAGCGTGTTTCAGAAAGCAGCGGCGAACGCTTTCGGAGGACTACCCAGATTTCCGCTATCTGTTGTGCAAGAACCTATTCAATGGATGCCATTTCAAAGCGCGCAGCGACGCGTCGTCATCAAAGAAGTTAATCCATTGGCCTTAGAATGGCTCTCCGAGCGATTTGCTTTCGACGTCCTGTACTTAACGAGGCACCCAATGGCGATTGCTCAAAGTTTTATGAGAATAGGTTGGTGGCCGAAAGGAAAATGGCAAATGGCCATTAACAGAATCGAAGAGATAGAATCTCGCGCGGCAATGACACTTGAGAGATTACCAAGTAGAACCGTCAAATATGAAGACATCTGTGAGAAACCGTTACTGTATTTTGAAGAGATCTTCGGGTGGGCCGGCCTACAATATGATAACACTGTGAAGGATTTCATACTCCGTACAAGTCAAGCGAATGTGACTGATGGCTACAGATCAGATACTTACGGCACAAAGCGAAACAGTCGTCATATGAAAGATGCCTGGAAGCTGGATTGCAGCGAAGAGGACGCTCAAGAGTTCGAGAGATTATACAAAGCCTCCTCGCTCACGACTTATCGAGACCCAGAATACTGGTTGCGATAGAAATACCCCGACCGAAAAAAGGGCGGAGCGACATTACTCCAAAACTGAATGCCATCGGTAGGATCATTTTGGGTGATCGACATCCCGCAAACGATTGGATCGCGATGAAAGTAATCTCGAACTAACAAAGATGCATTCGTTGTGGCAGCGACATCGAGCGCATTGGTCGCTACGCTATTGGCTTCATTAGCTTGGTTCATTATCTATTGAGTGCGATTAGTTTTTGAAAGCTCCTGATTTTTTGGGCAACGAAAGTAATTTTTGGAGCCATCCATTAGTAAAAATTCTGAGTTTCTAATATTTATCCGAGGTTTTACTCCAAAGCATGCTCGGCGGCCTCTATTAAGCCTAATTTACCCAATTTCGAGGCAGGCTAGGCCTCAATCGAGAAAACGTCGACCATTTTAAATCAATTGCAAAGGGCTTCCACTCACATCATATCTGAATTTGATCTATGGCCATGCCTTGCGGGACCAAGCTGTTCGATGAATTTGAAAACGCTGATAGATCTTCGCGTTTTGTCAAAACGAGTCACTTACTCAACAATGAGCCTTTCGATCTCAACAATGAGCCTTTCGATCTCATCAACAATCAATTCTGCACCCAGGCGAGAAATATGGTCTCCATCCGAATACAGAGTGCCATCCTCACTCATGCTGAAACAACTCTCGTCATCGCAAAATAGCTGTTGGGTCTCAACGTAAACAAAGCTGTCATTTTCTCTGGAAAGCGTAGACATCAGAGCCTCTATCATCTCCTTCCGCGGTAAGAATTCACGATAGCTCATCAGACACGTTGATCGAACAAATCGAAACAATCCAATTTCGTCGCATTGGACGGGTTTGAAGTCTAAGTCTGGAACACTCTGCAATACAAAGATTTCTCGAGAAGGTCGCTCATGACGAGCGAGAAACTCTAGTGCATTTCGAATAAAGGAGGCTTCGTCCGTGGGGGTCACATCGTCAAGAATACGCTAGCCACCGCCAACATAAGCAAATCCACCGGAAGATAGATATCCCCAATAGCCCGCCAAAATGATGGTGTGTATTTGCGGGTTTGCGTCCAAAAATGCACCCGTCTTCTGTTGATATTCTTCACAGCCACCCCGCCCTAAATGTTCGTCATTGACGAATGGAAGGCATTCCCACTTTCCAATATTAATGATTGTCTCGTTTGGAAAGCGCGCCGCCATGGCCTCATAGAGCACGAAACTGTGAGAGTCTCCGATAAGCGCAATGGTCGGTAGATTCTCCTGCGAGGCGCGACAAGTGGAAAAATCGTCTAATTGTGGATTTTGGAGGAGGCAGGCATCGTTAAACTTCTCCTGCGGTCCTTCGGTAAGTATATAGTGATCATTCCAGGCCTGTCTGGATTCAAACCCATTGCTCGTCAGTCCAAAGATTCCAATCGCCGAGAAGAACAAGATTCCTGCGAGAGAGAACGTAAATATATGCCCCCTTCCGAACTTGGACTTATCTCTGAAGGGCGTCTCAACGAAGCGCCAGCTTAAATAAGCAAGCGGGAACGTTATCAGCACCAACGCGAATGCTAAAACCCCATGCAAATCCAACCAAATGATTTTGGAGAACGCGAATAAGGGTTGGTGCCACAGGTAAGCAGAATAACTTATCAAGCCGATGCCAACGAATAGACTTCTGCTCAGAAGCTTTGCCGCATAGGTTTCCTTATCTGCATAGAGAATGAGAAGAACAGTGCCTAAAACGGGTACGAGTGCATATACACTCGGGAAAGGCGTATTCTTATCGTAGACAAAGATTGCAAACAAAATCGCCCCTAATCCGAGCGAGGCTAAAGCGTTGTTCTTTTGGACACCATATTTTTGCACGGCGAAGGCTGCGATAGACCCTGCAAAAAGTTCCCAAGCGCGCGTTGGTGCAAGATAAAAATTGGCGAGCTCCGTATTGCGCCACCCCCACTCGCTTAACAACAAACTGATCGCCGCCATTGCAACGATTATCCAAAACACTGGCTTTTTACCAAACCGCCACACCAGTATTAGGAAGATCGGAAACAGGAGATAGTACTGTTCTTCAACGGCAAGGCTCCAAGTGTGCAATAGCGGTTTTTCTTCCGCCGCTGCGGCGAAATAATCGCTCTCACGCCAGAAAAGAATGTTCGAGACAAACAAACTGACGGCGATCAGGCTGCTCGAAAACTCCTCCATCTGACTTGGCAGCATCCACATCCACGCGAAAGGAACGCAAAGGAGCATAATGAAAAACAGCACCGGCAAAATTCTGCGCGCACGCCGTTCATAGAAATTTATAATGCTAAATCGCCCGTTCTCGATCTCCTCGATGAGGATGGTCGTAATCAAATAGCCGCTGATCACAAAAAAGACGTCGACCCCGACATAGCCGCCGCTGAATGCGTCAACACCCGCATGGAAAAGAATGCCCGGAGCAACGGCCAGGGCCCTCAACCCATCTATTTCAGCGCGATATTTCAACTTAGCACCCTTTCATTCCGCGCACGGACTGGGGACGATGAGCAACTATGTTTCGGCTTTTCGACTTTTCGCAAGTAAAAGTCCGCAACAGACCCGGAATTGTCCCCCCTGGCGCAGCCAAAGTGTGTAGTGTTTCCGCATTGAATTTGAAAGAACGTTTTAGATTCTAGCGCAGTAGACAGGATCTCAATGAATATGAATCGACTGTCAAATTGAATTATTGATGCCTAAAATCTACTCCCACTCGATGATGAACAATCTTAAATATCAATAACAAATCAACGGTTTAAAAATTCTGTGGATACTTTTTACCGTCAGAAAAACCGACAAAGTTAATTCGTAGGGTGACTGAATTATCCTCAGAATAAATCTCGTTGCAGTTGACAAGATTCCGA
>JABSQA010000200.1 GCA_013213825.1 Henriciella sp. | reverse complement strand
TGGCACAGCTGCGGACAGTATTGCTCAAGCGTCTGGCGGCTGGACTCTAACCTGGCAAGGCGGCGGCGAGTTGACAAATGACTATTTTCCCGGCGCGACATCCATCTATGCGGGGCTCGCAGCTGCAGCTGAGGCGAGTGGTGGCTCGGCTGTTCTTGCAGAGAACGGGGAGTATTCGGTAAAGCCAGATGTCGCCATCGTTGGGTTCGGTGAGCAGCCCTATGCGGAGTTTGCGGGCGACAAACGAGACTTGGTCTTCCGCGACGAGGAAGGACTTGCTCTATTAAACAAGTTCGCCGCGGACGATATCCCGACTGTGGCCGTCTTTCTGTCTGGCCGTCCGCTTTGGATGAACCGTGAGATCAATGCCGCTGACGCATTTGCAGCAGCTTGGCTCCCCGGCGGTGAAGGGGCTGGTATCGCTGACGTCTTATACGGCGCCACAGACGCGACAGGGCGATTGTCTTTCTCTTGGCCGTCTGCATGTGGGGGGACGCCCGTAAATGGCTATGAGGGCGCTTTGTTCACGCTCGGCTATGGGTTGTCATTCGGTGCGGATGGCGCCCTGGCGCCGCTCGATGAAACTTGCGAAGCTTTGCTGGTTGGCGACAGCTTAGACTGGTTCTCATCGGGTCGTCTTGGCGAGGGGGTTACTGTTCGCGCTGGGGCCATAGATGTTCCACAAATGCGCGGCAGCACAGATTTTGTTTCGCTGCGCGGCGTCGACAAGGACGCGCAAGAAGATGCGCGTGAGTTGTCGTTTAGCGCTGGTGGCAGCATCGATATCGACGGATCCGGCGAAGATCAGGCGTTTCGGATTGTCTATCAGGTCTCTGACCGCCCAACCGGAACAGTTCTGCTCAGCTCTGGCGACAGCACCCTGGATGCAACCGCGCAACTGTCAGTCGCTGCTGGGAAAGGCTGGCGCGAAATGGTGCTGACCAAGTCATGCTTGCCAGAAATCACCAATGCATTGCGTATCGAAACAGATGGAGACTTCACGATGCGCATCCATACGATATCTCGTGAAGCGCTGGAGGAAAGCTCAGAGTGCTCGTTCTAAACGCAGCACGCTAACAACGAACAGTCCGCGAATAATCAGACCAAAGTGGACATGGGGCGCGTGCCGAATGGGTAAATCGGCAAACGCGCAATTGGGAGGAAAATATGGCCTTAACAACACTCGATCTGATCATTGTCGGATTGTACGCCTTTTCGCTGCTGTCGATCGCGCTTTGGGTGTCGCGAGAACCCAAAGGTGAGACCAAGGATACCGAAGATTACTTCTTGGCCGGGCGGTCATTACCGTGGTGGGCCATTGGCGCATCTTTGATCGCGTCAAATATCTCAGCTGAGCAGATTATTGGACAATCCGGTCAAGGCTTTGCCGTCGGTGTCGCTATTGCGGCCTATGAATGGCAAGCGGCCATCGTGCTCCTTGTCGTAGCGAAATGGTTCCTGCCAATCTTCTTGAAGCGGGGCATTTATACGATGCCGCAATATCTTGATCAGAGGTATGGGCATGGCGTCAAAACGCTGATGTCCGTCTATTGGATCTTTCTCTACACCGCAGTGAACCTGACCACAGTGCTTTGGTTGGGTGGTCTAGCGGTGACCTCTTTAACCGGGTGGCCGGTGTTTAACGCTATGGTCGGGCTTGCAGTATTAGCGGCGGTTTACTCGCTTTATGGTGGCCTCAAAGCTGTCGCGCTGACCGATATTATTCAAGTTGTCATCCTAATCGTTGGCGGTCTGATTATCACGTGGCTTGCGCTCAATCAGGTCTCCGGTGGAGATGGTGCGATGGCGGGTCTTGGCCGCCTGTTTGAGGAAATGCCAGGTCACTTTGAAATGATCCTGGACGAAGATCATCCAGCCTATGGTGACTTGCCCGGTATTTGGACCTTGCTGGGTGGGCTTTGGGTGCTCCACTTCTCCTATTGGGGATTCAACCAATACATTATTCAGCGGGCGCTTGGCGCGGAAAGCCTGGCAGAAGCGCAAAAAGGTCTTGCCTTTGGCGCATTCATCAAACTGCTGATTCCGTTGATCGTCGTTGTACCCGGGATTGCCGCAGTGGTTATGGCACAGCAGGGCGTTCTGGACGGCGCTGCTTTGGCGGAACAATCTGATCGCACCTATGGTGAGCTTATGAGCTTTGCACCAGCAGGGCTGCGAGGTCTGGTATTTGCGGCTCTGATCGCGGCGATTGTCAGCTCTCTTGCATCCATGATGAACTCGATCTCGACCATTTTCACCATGGATGTGTATCGCGAGCGCGTCGCTGACCGCCCCGAAGGGCATTATGTGACCATTGGTCGAATCTCCGCTCTGACAGCGATTGTTATCGCAGTGTTTCTGGCGCAGCCTTTCATTGGTGGCTTTGAAAGCGGCTTCCAAACCGTTCAAGAATATTCAGGCTTCATCGCGCCAGGCGTGGTTGTGGTCTTCTTGTTTGGGTTCTTCTGGCGACGGATGTCGACAGAAGGGGCCTATGCGGTCCTACTTGGATCCGTGCTGTTTAATGTCGCTCTCAAGTTCGGCATGCCAGATGTACCCTTCATCCTACGCATCTGGTTGGTCACATTGGCGTGCATGGCGGCGGGCGTCATCGTCTCAGCGGTTGCGTCCAAGGAATTGGTCGAGGTTGATCCAAACCACCGTGTCGCCACGTTCGCAACTGACCGCACCTTCAACGTGTTGAGTGCGATCATCGTCGCGCTATTGGTCGGTACCTATATCTTCCTTTGGTAAGCGAAGATGTCACTCGGCGAACGCGATTCGGTTTTACGACCGAAATCGCGTTCCCGGCAGCGGTGGCGCCGATGGTGCCCCGGCAAAGCATTGGGCTTTCGACATCCAATCTTCTGCAACCGCGCCACGCACAGATAGGTCCGTATCGGCGATATTGCGCGTTTGGGTCACGACCTGGCAAAACGCTTCAGCGGCGCCCGTGATGCGTTCTGCAGGATTGTCTTCACCATAGGTCCATACCGCGCCGGACGGCGCCGTAAGTTCGAGATAAGGCATCGGACCCGGCGGCGTCTCATTGCGGGTTTTATAGGTCCAGGCAAACGTGTTGACGCCGAGCACAACAATATTCTGAATGCGGTCTTCATTCTGGCGGTCGACACCGAGATGATCATAGATTTCTTGGCCATGCGCCCAAGTTTCCATCAAACGCGCGGTGATCGAGGATCTCGCGCTCATATCGGGTCCCGCCCATTTCAAACGCGCTTTTGGATCTGCCTTGGCGAATACAGTCGCCGTCTCATCGACGCCCTCATTCCACGCGGCGAGTAAATCGCGTCCCCCCAGTCCAGCGAAGTGATCTGCTTCATAGCGCCTCATGCCACCGGCATGTGCACCAAGGTCTTTCAAGTGCGCTAAGAGTCGATTTTCATCCGTTAGCTGGAAACTCGCCATCTGATTCCAAAAATGCAGATGCTGAAGGACGGCATTGATCGTCCAGCCTTTGAACTGTGTCGGTTCTTCAAAACGCGATGCGTCAGTCGAATCTAAGAGCGCGAATAGAGCTTTGCTTTCTGCGCGAAAATCTTCCGCTTGTTGCATGATTTTGTCCTGCGAAGGTGGCTTTTCGTGATCATCAGAGAGGAAACCCCAATTATCTAGTCCGGTCGTCGCGTTATCTGTGGGCGTGTGCCGCCTTTTTCGTGTTTTTTGGGGGCGGGTAGCTGACTTTTTTGAAACTCGTATTATTTGCGCAATTATGAATTCAAGTCATCGCCAGTTTTCGGCGCTCCTTATTGTGATGGGCG
>JABSQA010000020.1 GCA_013213825.1 Henriciella sp. | reverse complement strand
AGATTTATGGAATTCCGACAGTGTTGATTCCAATGTATGATGGCTGCGCGAATAACCCTCCCTACCTTTGGAGTCATCTTGAGCAATGCTCAATGATAAGCTTTTCATACAACTTGCACGCGCGGACTAAAGAAGTCATCACTCACCAAAAGCTAGTTCAATATTTTCCAAATCCTGCGGCTTATCGTAAATGTGATCACTCGAACGGAAATCGAGTGTTTTTCTGGCTGAGACGCCCTGAAGATATCGATTTCGAAGCTGTTCTTCGGATGGTACGGGGGGGCTTCGACAGGATCCACGTCCACCTTAGTCCCGATTCTGGAGCGCAAAATATTTCGCTGCCAGTAGAAGCCTCAAGCTATAATGTAACGACATCCAGATGGTTCAAGTCGAAAGATGAGTTTGATAAACTCTTGGACGAATTCAATGTCTTAGTATGTCCCCGCCTTTCCGAAGGGATAGGAATGAACATGCTCGATGGCCTCGCGCGAGGCATGTGCGTGATTGCTAACCGCGATGCCACCCATACAGAGTACATCGCCGACGGGATAAACGGCTACCTGTTCGACCACAACAACTACGAACCGCTAGATCTACGTATGGTCCAGTCCCTAGGCGACATGGCAAGAATCGGGGTGGAGGATGGATACAGAAACTGGTGCGAACAGAAAGCCTCCATCACGGAGTTTCTGGAGGACTGCTCTGTAAGGCCCACAAAATTGGAAGTTCCGATCGAATCGGCGCGCCTATTAGTACGGCAATACTTCAGCGATTTTTCAGCTTACACTGAACACGCGAAACATATCAGTGAGATAAAAGATGCGGACGATACGGAAGAATCGGAAAAAAGCCTTGGTCTGCAGTCAGGTCCAGCCGCGCTAGTTAGCCCCGCTCTATTAAACAAAATTGAGTTTTCTCACGGTGACCGCGCCATTGATTTGGTTCGCGCCAGAATGAACCGAGTCCCAGGCTGGAGAAACATCAAGAGTATGGTCCCTCTCGCCCTTAAGAACAGGGTTGCAAATGCCCTGGCCAAACGCGCTGAGTAAGCAGCGCGAAGTTAGATTGAATACGCGACCGCCGGTGAATTCTTGAGAGACAATCTGCTTGCAGACCCATGTCTGCTTGGCTAGGTTTAAGTTAACAAACTAGGTGGGGAATCCACGTGTTGAGTATAGCGCAAAAGAGCGATTCTTCGATTTTGGGTGATGTTTCCACATATAAAGAAACCGAAAAGTCGCCATTGGCGATCGAAGTTTCTGAAGCGCGGATAGAATTTCCTTTGGGGCAATTTACACGCGGTAGCCTAAAAACCTTATTGTTTTCGCTATTTGGGCATCGAGAAGCGTCGCTGCCTATGCCATTTGTAAATGCGATCAAAAACGTTTCCTTCGATGTCGCACAAGGTGAGCGGATCGGGATAATAGGGCATAATGGTGCAGGCAAATCGACAATGCTTAGAGCACTGGCTGGCATCTATCCTTTAAAATCTGGATCTATCACCGTTTCAGGGCAAGTCGGTTCACTATTGGATGTTGGGCTTGGCTTCGAGCCTGAGTCGACAGGCCGAGAGAATATCTACTATCGCGGTATGTCTATGGGTATCTCGCGCAAGGAAATGAAAAAACACGAGCAGGCAATTATCGATTTCGCGGAGCTGGGAGACTTTATTGATTTACCGATGCGCACTTACTCCACCGGTATGTTTGTTCGATTGGGATTTGCTGTTTCCACCCAGTTTAAACCTGATATTCTTCTGATCGACGAAGTGTTTGGCGCGGGCGACGCAATTTTTCAAAAACGCGCATTGGCGCGCATGCACGAAATTGTAGAACAAGCTGGCATCGTTGTTATAGCCACGCACGATCTTGGACTCGTGCAAAACCTTTGTACCCGAACTTTGCTCCTTGATGATGGATCGATCGTATTTGACGGCGCGCCCGCTGATGCAATCGACGCTTTCAATGCCCTCGTTCGAGAACGAAGTTCCGAAACAAAGGATGAGGATACGGCACGTTGAGCTATCGAAACAACCTAAACGCGACGACACTACCAGCGGTCTCCTACTTAACCGCATTGGCTCGTTACCGACACCTTTGTTTTAACCTTGTCGGATCTGACTTGAGAGCCAGGTTTCGACGCAGTCGATTAGGCATTATTTGGGCGGTGATTCAGCCTCTAGGATACTCTCTCGTAATCGCGTTTACCTGGGCGGTTGTGTTACGGTATGAATCCTACTGGGAATTCACCATGTATTTGTTTAGTGGGCTCGTCGTCTGGGAGTACTTTGCAACGGTCACAAGCACTTCAATGGATACTCTGATGCGCTCAGGAGGCTATCTGAGGCAAGCCAGAATACCACTGCTAGTGTTTCAACTGCGTCCCCCACTAACAACAATGGCCGTGGCGGTGTTTGGGACGATCGGTGTTTTCGTCATGTTGCTAATACTTGGCAGGATGCCCGAGCCGGGGTTGCATCTTTTAGGCGTTCCCATTGCGCTCGCCGCGTTGTTCGTGTTTT
Organism: Henriciella sp.; assembly: GCA_013213825.1. Taxonomy (GTDB): domain Bacteria; phylum Pseudomonadota; class Alphaproteobacteria; order Caulobacterales; family Hyphomonadaceae; genus Henriciella. Next base: position 31,778 of record JABSQA010000020.1, on the reverse strand, counting down.
CCATCCCACTCGCGGTCTTGATGTCTATTGTGGGTGCACAGTTTCGAGATGCAAACCATATTGTTCAGCTTTCGCTGCAAGCGCTTTTCTTCTTATCTCCAATCATGCTGCCGAAGGAAGTTTTGGACCAACCGAATCTACAACTACTCAACACGCTGAATCCACTGTCGCCACTTATTCAATTGTTCAGAGATCCAATCATTAACGGCGTTTGGATCCAACAAACTGACCTCATTTCTGTTGGTATCTGGACGCTCGTGCTGGCGCTGTGTGCCATTCTGGCATCTTCGGTTTATGGGCGGCGAATAATTTTCTTACTGTCCTAGCCCGGCGCAAGATTGAAACAGTGAGAGAAGATTAAAAACTAATCAGGCGACGGAGTCGTGTATATGATCCATGATCAAAGCTAGGCAAATCAAAGATCAGTTATGAAATTAGAAACCAAGATACTAAGTCATCTCGTAGGAGATGTCGCGTATCATATTGAGATGCGCTCGGACGATCAAAATATTGCGATATATTTGAAGGATCACCCCACATGGGAGCCTTGGCAAATCAAGCTCTATGAAATCATTCTTAAATCTGATTCTGTCGCCTTGGACGTCGGAGCGAATGTTGGAATAAATAGCGTATCGATGAGTCATTATGCTCGAGAAGGAACTGTAATAGCATTTGAGCCAGTTCACGAGACCTACGAGCTTCTTTGTAGAAATGTGGCTCGAAGCGGTCACACCAACATTGTCACACAATCATTTGCGGCTTCAAGTCGCAACCAGAGTGGATACATGCGCATTGACGCGCGAGGGTTGGGACAATCCCATAGAGTTAAAGACGAATTCGACACTGTTCGCGACACCGATCGCATCGCGGAAGTGAGTTTTGAACGCCTCGATAATATGGTCGATCAAGAGCTCGATGGATCGATTGATCTCATCAAAATCGACGTAGAAGGCTTCGAAGAGGACGTGCTGGACGGAGCTACCAGGATTCAAATGGCTAATCCGGAAGCTGTTTGGATTATTGAATTCTCTGTTTACGGACAAACCGCTCGGGAAAAGGTAATGGGCTCAACCCATAGTGGCCTCGCGTTGATTTCTCGCCTGTTGAATACTTTCGATTACGTATTTTTGATAACCAGGGAAGGATCGCTTCTAAAAGTTGACAGCTTAGCACAGCTTAGATCGGTGATGTTATTTGGTTATCCAGTTGATGATCTATTGTGTTGCAAGAACCCGAGTGCTGAACTTCGGCAACTCATTATTACACAGGCAGAGTTTCTGCGGCGTCGAACAGATTTGCAGATTACCCCGTTCGTCGACGATCATTACGGAGGCTTCGCGCTCAATATCGATTTAGATTTTTGGTCGACAGAGCGCATAGGACACGACGAGGACATATCCTGTGCTTACTACATTGCTGGGAGCGCTGAATCCTTTTTCTTGAAAATCGCCCCTATACACAGTCAACATAGCAACTCAGACCCGTATCCTATTTCAATTTATCACAACAATTATGGCCAAACAGTCAATATAAAAGACAATGCACCAAGCTTAGAAATTCCGATCCACGACCACGGAACGTGGTTATTTATAACCACTGAAAATTCACTTCGTGCTTCTGACTATTTGGGCAACCCCGCTGACGCTCGAAAAATTGGATTCCAAGCCTCGCTGCATCAATCAGCTTAACTGATGAGCAGCACTGCCAGCTAAAGCACTCTGATAAACCCGACAATTTAACGTATTTTGAACGCTTTCAATCGCCGCCGTTCGCTTGGCCAAGACTTCGGGGTCACCGCGCCGGATCGATTTCAAATATTGGGCAGCGAGATCCAGATCTGGATCCGCCCAAACCGCATTTTCATTGCCGCCGTAAACAGGATCGGTACTAGGAACATCTATGAGCTCGTAGTCTACCAAATAAGCATTCTCTTGGTTCATAAACTCCAAATTTCCAGACCAAGCCGTAGCAATAACGGGAATGCCTATGGCCATCGCCTCCGCCAAATGAAGTCCAAACCCTTCGGCTCGATGCAGCGATATTAAAACATTACAGCTGGCGATCAGTTCTCGCACATCTGAGCGGGGCAACGAGCTATCAATAAATTCAATTCTACTGTCTCGGTCGGCATATTGAGACAACGCTTTCCAAGTGGCCTGGTACTCTGAAAAATTTCGAGTCTTTACGATCAGTTGACAATTCGAGTCATTCCCAAAGGCTCTCTGGAACGCATGAATACCGCCTTCTATGTTCTTTCTTTCTGCAGAGGAACGACCATCAGCCATGATTAGACAACGAAAGGGATGGATCTTTGCGTCAGAGGGTTGTCTAGTCAGGCGCTCTCCCGCACTCTCCACATAATGTGGGACAACTTTTATAGGCAAGTGCAAATGTTCCGAAAAGGCATTTCGAACAAAATTGCTGGGCACCCAAAGCTCGGACAACAACTTTGCTGGGTCCGACCATCCCTTTGGAAAAGAGTTTAGCTCCCAAGCCCAAGCCCCAATTAAATAAGGGCGTTTGTTGAATCGAGCGCGAAATGCGTGCCTTATTTCAAATAGCGCAACTTCAAGTTCTGGCGCATTCAGAAAGATAACCGCTGTGTCGCACTCTGCGCGTTGATCACACGATATCGCTTCATCAAACTGCATATCGACTTGATCGAAACGCGCACTTAAATCGATCGCGACAACATCAAATCCGGTACTCTGGAGCCCGCGAAAACAACTCCTAGCCGCCTCCCCGATACCGCTGGCAGTTCGAAACAAGCCGGCAACACCGATTCGTCCGTAATCCTTTCTGTAGAAAGGTTTTTCTGCACTGTGAGGTTTTGGCAGAAGAAGAGATCTCGCTCTCCATTTCACTTTCTCTATTTTATTTGCAACTACGCTAAACAATCTCAGTCACCCAAGTTCCGCTGACATTATTTTCGTAACGCGGGCGAGAACGCAGTCACCAAGTGGTATAGAATGCTTGCTGGCACTCGATCTGACAAAACTGTTCCTTCTGAGTCAACCTCATCAATCCAAGTGCCTTCTATCGCGGGTTTGAAATAACCTTCGATCAAGTCGGCCAATACTCTATCAGTTGCGCCCGGTGCATCTGTATCTGGATGAAATAGCCTCGCACGAAACATTTCCAACTGATGCCAAATACGACAGTTTGAATCCAGCAGCGTTCCGTCGAATAGCACCGAGTTGTGGGCAAAACCGGTTGTCGAAGAGCGTCCATATTGATCCGCGGTTCTAATCAGTCGAGTTCGCCAACTCCGAGTATCGCGGGCGGCCACTTCGTCATACATGGCGAGAAGCGTTGCCCACTCATAGTGATGTCCGGGCTCAAATAGCTCGCCTTCTGCGCCATCGGCAGGGGCCCAATTGCCATCAAAGTATTCCCTCAATATATTTGATTTTGAATCAAAGAAGCGTGTTTCAAAGAGTAGGACAATTTCGGTCGCTCGATCGAGGTACTGCTTATCCTGGGTCGCCTGGTACATGGCCAAAAACGCCTCGAGCAAATGCATGTGAGGATTAGAACGCCGAACCGTTTGATCCGTAACAGAATCGACGTAACCGCCTCCATCACGATCTTTTAAATTCGCATCAATGTAATCTATTGACTCAATCGCAATCCGCAGGGCGCGTTCTTGATGGGTCGCTGCGTACGCTGTGGCACCGGCTAATATTATAAAAGCGTGATCGTACAAATCACGCGTTTTATCTATTGCGTCGCCTGTCGCCGAAAGCCGATGGTGCCATCCACCCTCCGGATTTCGGCACGTGGTGTCAAGAAAGTCCAGTCCTTTCTCGATGAGCGTCATTGGTTTAGCTGAGTCTATCAAGCCAAGACGAATCGACTCAGCGAAGCTAAAAATCTGGCGCGCTTGAACACGAACACGACGGTCAGAGGTTTTGTCCGGTTGGCCATTCATAAACAAGCACTCTACGAAGCCACCATTTTGGTCATCCCATGCGCACTCAACCCACTTTTTGAAGGACACAGACAAAAGATCGCGCACAACTCGAGAGCTCTCATCTGAAATATTGATCGCGGCTCCTAGCGACTGAACCATCTTGCCCAGCGATTTGGCTGCGTTGGGATCACTCAGGGGTGCCACCATAATCAAATTGTTCTTTGCGATGATCGAGACATCTTTCAAACCTGAAGCCGCAACTATTGGACCATCGGACCGAGCAAAAACATTGACCGAATCGTCTACCAAAACGGGCCCTGACGCGACGGTCGTGCGTGATGGATCTGAAAGCAAATCCCAAAGAGCGGCATACCCCCCAAGATCACTCCACCCCATATTAACTGGCACGACCATTATGTTGGATTCGCGCTCCATCACAGCATAGTCAATTGATATGTCTTCAACATTCCGAAATATCTCGGGATCCAATTCCCACCGACCATCTTGATTGTCGGGCAACATGCTCTGCATTTTCGATAACATATCAGGTAAGTAGTTGCGGAGTGCGTCAAGCATGACCGAAACTTTGAACAAAAAGATCCCGGAGTTCCAGGAGTAGTTTCCCTTTTCTAAATAGACTTCTGCATCTTTTTTTGGCGGCTTCTCGACAAACCTCTTAACTCGTCCGATTGCAGCGTTTTCTGCATCACCATCACTTTCTATGTAACCATACCCCGTCGCAGCATGGGTAGGTTTAATCCCGAAGGTCACGATTGATCCGCCCTCCGCCGCCGTTTGACCAATTTGAACGGCTCTAAGAAATTGTTCTGGTTTCTCGATGTGATGGTCTGCCGGCATAATGAGAAGTAACTCATTTTCTGAAGCTGCGAGACAGGCGGCGGCCACAGCTGGCGCGGAATTTCTTCCAAATGGCTCTAGAATCAGATCTGCGCCTGGAAGTTGCTTTGCGAGCAGGGATTCGTGGCGCCCAGAACCGACTACCAAAAGGCGTTCGAAAATCGGCCCATCACGATCTTTTGAAACAACTCGACGAACAGTCTGCTGAATCATTGTCTCGTTACCAACGAGCGTCTGAAACTGTTTTGGCGCCTCTGGCGTAGATAGAGGCCATAGCCTGGTGCCGGAGCCTCCACACAAAATAACTGGTTTGATAGACATCATGCATGTCGCTCCCTAAGGGGTCTTATGTAGCTTGGATCACCTAAACCAAATCTCGGGATTCGATACCAGTAGGGTTTTCACATTTTGATGGACTATTAAGCTAAGGATTTGGATTTAGAGCATATTCCGTTAAACTGGTGAGCCCGTAATAACCGCCTGCTTTGTAGGATAGTCAAGAGTGATCCTTTGAATGACGACATCGGACCGGCACTCATTCCATTTGAGTCTATTTTACGATATGGTTTCGCCGGACGAAAACAAACGCATCGTCTCAATCGACGGTAGGGTCCCCGGATAGGAGCTCACTCGTTGTCTTCGATCTACCCCCGCGGATGCGCCCGCGCATGCACCTTCCTCAAATGCCCTGCTTCAACGCCGGTATAAACCTGTGTCGTCGACAAGCTGGCATGTCCCAGCAGGGTCTGGATCGCTCGTAAATCTGCGCCATGGGCGAGCAAATGGGTAGCAAAGCTGTGACGCAAAGCGTGTGGTGTGGCAGTCTCTGTAAGGCCCAAGGCGCCGCGCAAGATTTGTACTTGTTTGCGCAAAACGGGCGCTTGCAGACGTTTACCGCGGGCGCCGTAGAAGAGCGGTGTCATCGAAGTGAGTTTGTAAGGGCATAGCCGCGTATAGGCGCGTATGGCGTCTTGCACAGCAGGGATAAGCGGCACAACTCGAACTTTGCCGCCTTTGCCTTTTATGCGGAGACGTTGCGGCCCAACTTTCGCGTCGCCCGCCAGGTCGAGTGTTTCAGAAATCCGTAAGCCGGCTCCATACATCAGGCTGAGCGCGGCCACATCGCGAGCGGCGATCCAAGGTTCTTCTTGAATCAATTCCGCCTGCTCCAGCAAGTCTTTGGCCGCCACTTCGGAAACAGGGCGGGGTAAACGCTGCCCGCGCTTCGGCCCACTAAGGAACGCGATTTCGGGATTCTCAACGCCATGCGCCCGGTCTAACCAGCGATAGAAGCTCTTAATCGCCGACAGCAATCTCGCAATCGAGGCATCTGCCAAGCCATCTCGGCGTCGCGCCGCCAGAAAGGCTCGAATATCCCGCGCCTGCAATTCAGCAAAGGCGCGGATGCCTGGCTCTTGATCGAAATGTCCGCGCAAAAAGCCGATAAATTCCGCAAGATCGCTGCGATAAGCCTCGACCGTATTGTCGGCGAGGCGTTGTTCGCGTTGGGTATAGTCCAGAAAGCCATCAATCAGCGTCATGCGACTGAGTGTCGTCGAACATGCTTAATGGCGGGTTTCCGGCGCCGCGAGCTCTGCTAAGGAGAGCGGATGCTGACGGCGCGAATCCTCTTTCCTTTGCCTCTGCCAGAACCGTTCGATTATGCCATTCCAGACGGATTGACGGTCGAGCCTGGAAGCTATGTGCGCGCGCCACTTGGGAAATATGCCCGCACCGGTGTCGTTTGGGAGGTTTTAGAGTCGGACCCCGAACGGATATTGAAAGAGATTGAAGCGGTGTTTCCGACCCCGCCAATGCCTGCCGCGATGCGCAAATTCATCTCATTTTGCGCGCGCTATACCGTTTCCGGCCCCGGACAAGTGTTGAGCATGGCGCTACGATCGCGTGGAGGATTATCACCCTCGCCCACCCAGACGGTCTATGCGCTGACGGGGCACCGTACCAATCGGATGACGGCAGCGAGAGAGAAAGTCCTAGCGGCGGCGGAGCAGCTTGGCCCAGCCAGTGCCGCTGACCTCGCACGCGAAGCGGGGGTGTCCGCTTCGGTCATTAAAGGGCTCGCTGAGACAGGCAGTCTCGCCGCGAATGCCCTTCCCACAGATTTGCCTTACCCGTCACCTGATCCGTCCCGAACGGGACCCGACCTGACCGTGGAACAGGCTTCAGCCGGTCAAGCGCTCCGAAACGCGGTTAAGCAGGGCGGATACCAACCTTTCCTGCTCGATGGGATTACCGGGTCCGGCAAAACGGAAGTCTATTTCGAAGCGATTTCGGAAACGCTGGCCGCTGATCCAACGGCGCAAGTCTTAGTACTGCTGCCTGAAATCGCGCTCACCCAAGCCGTGTTCGATCGGTTTGAGAGCCGGTTCGGCGCCGGGCCCGCACCTTGGCACTCGTCTTTGAGCGACCAACAGCGTCGCCGCACCTGGCGCGAGACCGCGCATGGCCGCGCCCGCATTGTCACGGGCGCGCGGTCCGCCCTGTTTTTGCCCTTCGCCAATTTGAAACTGATCATTGTCGATGAGGAACATGATACCAGTTTCAAGCAAGAAGACGGCGTGCGCTATCACGCGCGCGACATGGCCGTGATGCGGGCCAAATTGGAAGCGGCTTCGGTCATACTCGCCTCCGCCACACCGGCGTTGGAAACTGTCGTGAATGCAGAAGCGGGCCGCTATCAGCGATTGAAACTCTCGGCCCGCCCCGGCGCCGCCAAACTGCCAGATATGCAGCTCGTCGATTTGCGCACCAATACGCCCGAAAAAGGCAACTGGCTGTCGCCTGTGCTGTCAAAAGCCTTGGTGCAGACTCACGCCGAGGGGGAGCAAAGCCTGCTCTTTCTCAACCGCCGCGGCTATGCGCCTTTGGTCATTTGCAAAGCCTGTGGTGAGCGCTTGAAAAGCCCAGGAACAGAGAGTTGGCTGACGGAACACCGCTACACCAACCGCTTGGTTTGCCATCTCACCGGCTGGTCTATGCCGAAGCCTGACAATTGCCCCATGTGCGGGGCAAAGGACTCGTTGATGGGGGTCGGCCCCGGGGTCGAGCGCGTGGCTGAAGAGGTGCGAGTCTTATTGCCAGAGGCGAATGTTGAAGTGTTCTCTTCCGACACGGCCATGGGCGGAGAGGCTACGCGCGGCATTGTCGAGCGCATGGCCGAAGGCGAGATTGATGTCTTGGTCGGCACGCAAATTGTCGCCAAAGGTCATAATTTCCCGAACCTGACTTTGGTCGGCGTCGTGGATGCTGATAGCGGTCTGCAAGGCGGTGACTTGCGGGCGGGTGAGCGCACGTATCAATTGCTCAGCCAAGTCGCGGGGCGCGCCGGACGCGCGGAACGGCCTGGCCGGGCCCTGATCCAAACCTACCAACCAGACAATCCCGCCATGCAAGCCCTCGCCGCCGGGGATCGTGATGGCTTCTTGAAGATTGAGCGTGATGTGCGCGAAGAACTCACTTTGCCCCCCTTTGGACGTATGGCGGCTTTGGTCATGTCAGCGCCCGACCCGGCCATGGCGAAAGAGATTGGACTGATCGCGGGTAAAACGGCGCCACATGGCGATGGCGTGACCGTCTATGGCCCAGCGCCCGCCCCGATCAGCATCTTGCGCGGCCGCCACCGATTGCGCTTCCTAATCACAGCGCCGCGAGAGGTCGACTTGTCCGCCTATATGGCTGCTTGGATGAAAGATCTGAAACTGCCAAACGCTGCCCGCGCGGCGGTCGATATCGATCCTTACTCATTTTTGTGAGGTCAGAGCGAGCGGACGAGGCGCCAAACCGTTAGCCCAATATATGCGAGAGCGAATCCGCAAATGGCAATGATCAATAAGCAAGCCACAATCACTAGGACCCAGCCAATTGGATGTAACTCTGGATGCGCCAAATCTTCCGCATGACTGTTAAACGGGATACGGGCGACCACGAAGAACATCCATGGCAAAGTGACTGCAGACAGCCAGGCTGGGAAAACCAACCAACGCCAACTATTCGATTTCGCACCCGTGGGCTTGAAGTTGACCTCACTCGCCTCAGCCCAGCTCTTCACCACCTCACCGGAATTCGCGCCCACTTTCCGGCCGCGTTTTCGGCGGCGTAAAATATAGGCGATGGATTTTCTGCGCTTTTCTTCGTCCGGGGGCATGTTCTCAAGAGATAAGACGCGTAACCGCAATTTTCATCCCCTAGAGGGTGACTTTTCGCGCGACATTCTCTAGGCGGGTCATCAAGTAGACTACCCAAAGCCAGGACGAATATGTTTCAACGCCTCGCGATTCCAGATGTCATCCTGGTCACGCCAAAACGCCATGGCGACGCGCGCGGCTATTTCAGCGAAACCTATCGTGAAAGCGACTATGCCGCTGCTGGTATTCCGGGGCCCTTCGTTCAAGACAATAGTGCCTTCTCAAGTCAGACCGACATTATCCGGGGCTTGCACTTTCAAATCCCACCTGCCGCCCAAGCCAAACTGGTCGGCTGCGCCCATGGGAGAATCTTTGATGTGGCCGTGGACGTTCGCGCGTCGTCCCCAACCTATGGCCAATATGTCGGCACCGAACTTTCGGCCGAAAATGGCGAACAGCTCTACATTCCCGAAGGCTTTGCGCACGGTTATCTGACGCTGACCCAAGACTGCCTGGTCCAGTATAAAGTCAGCGCCTATTATAGCCCTGAACATGAGCGTGGCATCGCCTGGAATGATCCTGCTCTAAATATCGATTGGCCACTCGTCGGACAGACGCCGATCTTATCGGAGAAGGATGCAGCTTTACCCGTTTTGAGCGCGCTCGAAACCTGGTTTGATTAGGCAGACGCCCAAGACCCGTCATGACTCTTTTATGCATCGGAAAATCCGGCCAAGTGGCCACCGCGCTGGCAGAGCGAACCCGCGCACTTGAGACACCATGCAAGTGTCTGGGACGCCCGGATACCGACTTGCAAGACCGCGCCAGCCTCGAGCGCGCCATCGACTCAGTCCGGCCCAATTTCGTCATCAATGCCGCCGCCTATACGGCGGTAGACGCCGCTGAAACCAATCGTGATGTGGCATTTGCGATCAATGCCGATGGTGCAGCAACGCTGGCAGAGCTCTGTGTCGCACGCGATCTCCCGCTGCTTCATCTCTCAACCGATTATGTCTTCGCAGGCGAAGGCGACGAGGCGTATCGCGAAGAGGATCCCGTAGCACCAATCAATATCTATGGGGCTTCAAAGCTTGCCGGTGAAATCGCCATCAAAGAGCACCTGCAACAACATATCATCCTACGCACGAGCTGGGTGTACAGCCCGTTCGGAACGAATTTTGTCAGAACCATGCTGCGTTTGGCCAAAGACAAAGGGGCGGCACGTGTGGTCGATGATCAGATCGGCAGTCCGACAAGCGCGCTCGATATTGCTGATGTCATCTTGCAAATCGCTGATCGTGTGCGCGAAGCCCCGGATGACGCCCTATTTGGCACCTATCACTATACTGCAAGCGGTGCCGTCTCATGGGCAGATGTCGCCGACCTGATATTTGAGACATACGAACAAAGAATGGGCTGTAAGATTGGATTGCAACCTATCCCAAGTTCAGACTATCCCACACCGGCTAAACGACCGTTGAATTCGAGATTAGACACCACGAAGATTGAACGGACATTTGACGTCAAACCGTACGACTGGACTGCACGCGTCCGGACAACAGTAAACAGACTTATCGACGAGGGGCTTTAGCGCCATGAAAGGTATCATTCTGGCGGGCGGCCGCGGCACGCGGCTCTATCCGATCACGCGCGGAATCTCGAAACAGCTCTTCCCGGTCTATGATAAGCCGATGATCTACCACCCGATCACGACCTTGATGTTTGCGGGCGTGACGGAGTTTTTGGTCATTTCAACGCCGCAAGCGCTGCCAATGTTCAAAGAATTATTGGGCAACGGCCAGAATTGGGGTCTCGATTTTCAGTATGCTGAGCAAAGCGAGCCACGCGGCTTGGCGGATGCGTTTCTGATCGGCGAAAGCTTCATCGGAAATGATCCGTGTGCGTTGGCGCTGGGTGACAATATTTTTCACGGCACTGGATTGGGCGAACAATTGCAACCCATCAATGCGGCCAATCAGGGCGCGACGATTTTCGGCTACACGGTCGCCGACCCCTCCAGTTTCGGAATTGTCGAACAAGGGCCAGACGGCAAAATTCTTTCCATCGAAGAAAAACCGAAAGCGCCAAAAAGCAATCTTGCGGTCACCGGGCTGTATTTTTACAATAATGATGTCGTCTCGATCGCGAAAACCATCAAGCCATCGAAACGCGGCGAGTTAGAGATTACCAGTATCAACAATGCCTATTTGGAAAATGGGGCACTTGATTTGAAAGTCCTCCCGCGCGGCACAGCCTGGCTCGATGCCGGCACGTTTGACGGCCTCCTACAGGCGGCTGAATATGTTCACGCGGTCGAAAAACGAACGGGCAGTAAGATTGCCTGTCCCGAAGAAGTGGCGTTCCATCTTGGACTGATCGACAGCGAGCAAGTGCTCAAGCTCGCAGCCGATCACAAGAATGAGTATGGCGACTATCTCGAACGCTTAGTCCGCTAACTCACTTAGCTTTCATCGCAGCCGCGATTTCCGGACGCGCCTCTGCCGTTTCGAGATATTGCGGCTCTACCCGCATCTGACTGGCTTGTTCATAGGCATAGCCCCAAGACAAAACTTCTGCATCGGCGTCTTTCCCGCTCATGATCGAAAACCCAATGGGGACGCCATGCACGTCGCCCATCGGAACGGTGATATGCGGATAGCCCGCAATCGCGGCGAGATAGCCCGCCCCGGCCCAAGCCGGCCATGTGTCGCCATTGATGGCGTCGACGCGCGGGCTGACAGGTCCGGATGGCGAAACCAACATTTGCACGTCATAGTCCGCCATCAATCGATCGATCCCAGCATCGCGAGAGGCGCGCTGAACGGTGTCACGCGCGGTTGTATAGGCCTCATCGGTGATGGCGCCTTTCTCTTGCGACGCATCAAATAGGCTTTGATCAAACAGCGCCAATTCAATCTCTGCATTGGCTTGATTGAATTCGATCAGATCGGCCAGGGTCCGTGCCGTCACTGTCTCTGGCGTGCTGGCAAGGTATTCATTGAGCGTGTGCTTAAACTCATATTGCAGGACGCTGAGGGCATCACCCCAGAAATTCTCGGCGTCTGGGGAGAATGAGTCGATATCGACCAAAGTCGCACCTTGCGCTTCGAGAACGGCGAGCGCCGCATTAAAACGATCGAGAATGTCCGCATTGGACCCTTGCGAGAACCGCATCACGCCCACGCGTTTGCCCGCCAGACTGCCTGAATCGAGCGCGGCGACATAATCCGTTTTGGCATCACCGGTCGCCATGGCATTCATCATCATGGCCGCGCCTTTTACCGACTTGGTCATCGGGCCTGCTGTGTCCTGTGACGAGGAGATGGGCACAATATAATCCTGTGCGACCAGACCCACTGTAGGCTTGAAGCCCACCACGCCATTCACATTGGACGGGCATATGATTGAGCCATTGGTCTCCGTCCCAACGGTTCCCGCCGCGAGCGATGCCGCAGCGGCTGCGCCTGACCCTGAGCTTGAGCCACATGGATTGCGATCCAACATATGCGGATTACGCACCTGTCCACCCAAAGCGGACCAGCCGCTCATGGAATCATTCGAGCGGAAATTCGCCCATTGGCTGAGATTGGTTTTGCCAAGAATGATCGCCCCTTGGGCGCGCATGCCTGCCACCAGCGGACTGTCGCGACCCGTGACATTCTCCTTGAGCGCCAAGGCACCAGCAGTCGTGGCAATAGGATCGAGCGATTCAATATTGTCTTTAAGAAGAATTGGCACGCCATCCAGCGGCCCCCAAGCTTTCCCCATAGTACGGCGGGCATCGCTGGCTTGGGCATCAGCCATGGCGTTTGGATTGACCGCCAAAACGGATTGCAAAGTCGGACCAGATCGGTCGATCTGCTCGATTCGCATCAAGTATGCGGTGACGAGTTCTTCTGAAGACACCTCGGCCGCCTCCAATGCCGCCGCAATATCTGGGAGCGTTTGGAGAACCAGCTGTTCCGCCCGTTCAGGCATAGTCGCCTCGATGTCTGCTTCGGCTGTATTGGTGACGTCCGCCACCGAACTGCAAGCCACGCACAGAACGCCAAGCGCGACGCCCATCAGTAAGTGTTTCATTGATCATCTCCCTAGACCCGTTTTGCCCATTCAAAAGCATCTTCTAAACGATCATCGCCCCAGAACAGCTCGTCGTCTACGACAAAACTCGGAGCGCCATAAATTCTTTGTGATCGGGCGTCTTCGACATTTGCACGCAAGGCGTCTTTTTGGGCATTGGCATAGGCCATGTGCAGATAGATTCGCGGCACACCCCCGCACGCTTCAACACAATCTGCAATCGTGTCTGGATCTGAAATGTCGCGCGCTTCGACAAAAGCTGCGTGAAAGACGCGCCGACAGAATTCGTGCCCCCAATCCTCATGCAAACAGGCAATGGCCGCGCGCGCGGCGAGGACGCTGTTTTGCGGGAACAAGTCTTCAGCGGCGCGATTAAAAGGGAGGCCGTATTTTTCAGCCCGGCGCTCAAGATCGCGCCACATATTTTCACCCTTTTCAGGATAGATTGAGAAGGGTGATGTGTCCCAGCCTTGGGCTTTAAAGATCGGGCCCAGTAAGAAGGGTTTCCAAATCACCTCCACGCCATGCGCGCGAAATCATCCACGCGCATGGCTGAGAGATAGGAATAGGTGGACGCGAACTCGAACCAGAACGTGACCGGGCGCGCCATGGTTCGGCCTATCGGTCGAACTTTTTGAATTTGACCCGTTTCGGTTCTACGGCATCAGGGCCAAGGCGGCGCTTTTTGTCTTCCAGATATGAGCTGAAATCGCCTTCGAACCACTCGACATGACTGTCGCCTTCAAAGGCCAGGATATGCGTCGCCATACGATCAAGGAACCAGCGGTCGTGTGAAATCACCACGGCGCAGCCTGGGAAGCTTTCCAAGCCCTCTTCCAGCGCTTGCAGCGTTTCAACGTCGAGGTCATTGGTCGGCTCGTCGAGCAAGAGAAGGTTGCCGCCTTCGCGGAGCATCTTTGCCAAATGAACCCGATTGCGCTCACCGCCTGAGAGTTTGCCCACCGGTTTTTGCTGATCTGTTTTCTTAAAATTGAACGCGCTGACATAGGCCCGAGAATTCATTTCGACATTGCCAAGCTTGATGACGTCGAGCCCGTCTGAAATCTCTTCCCAGACATTCTTTTTGTCATCGAGCTTATCGCGGCTCTGATCGACATAGCCGAGCTTGACCGTATCGCCGAGCTCCAGCGTGCCTGCGTCTGGCTGTTCCTGCTCCAGGATCATTTTGAACAGGGTCGACTTGCCCGCCCCGTTGGGTCCGATAACGCCAACAATGCCGCCTGGTGGCAATTTGAAATCGAGATCTTCGATCAAGAGATTGTTGCCGAAGCCTTTGCGTAGCTTCTCGGCTTCGAGGACTTTATTGCCAAGTCGCGGCCCGGGGGGGATCCGGATTGTCGCCGAAGACACCGTCTCGCGCTCCGCCTTATTAGCCATTTCTTCATAGGCCTGGATCCGCGCTTTCGACTTGGCCGGCCGCGCTTTCGGGCTGGAGCGGACCCATTCGAGTTCTTTGGCCAAAGCCCGCTGGCGGCCTTTGTCTTCGCGGGCTTCTTGTTCCATTCGTTTGGCTTTTTGTTCCAGCCAGGCCGAATAATTGCCTTCATAAGGAATGCCTCGACCGCGATCGAGCTCGAGGATCCAGCCGGTAATATCGTCAAGGAAATAGCGATCGTGCGTCACCAGGATGACGCAGCCTTTGAAATTGATCAGATAGTTTTGCAACCATGCAACGGTTTCCGCATCCAAATGGTTGGTCGGTTCATCCATCAAGATCATATCAGGGCGCGACAGCAACAAGCGGCAAATCGCGACGCGGCGGATCTCACCTCCGGAGAGTGCCTTCACATCGGCCGTGTCAGGAGGACAGCGGAGCGCTTCCATCGCCATTTCGATTTTCGAATCAATATCCCAAGCATCGGCCGCATCGACTTGCTCTTGAAGCGCCGTCATTTCCTCCATCAATTCGTCCGTATAGTCCTCGGCCAGCTTCATGGAGATGGCATTGAATTGATCGAGCAGTTTTTTCTCAGGACATTCAGAGGCGACATTTTCGAACACGGTCAGATCTGGATCGAGCTGTGGCTCTTGCGGCAGATAGCCAACTTTGATGCCGTCTGCCGCCCAGGCTTCTCCGTTAAACTCGGTTTCGACGCCCGCCATGATCTTGAGCAGAGTTGATTTACCCGCACCGTTGACGCCGACGACGCCAATCTTTGCATCTGGCAAGAATGAGAGGTGGATGTTCTCAAACACCTGTTTGCCACCGGGGTAAGTCTTTGAGACACCCTGCATGTGATAAACATATTGCGGTCCAGCCATAGGATCTGCTCCAAATCAGTAAATTTTGCCGTGTGTTACTGACGCACTAGAATAGTTCAAGAGGTAAAGAGGGGACGAAACGGGATTATCCAAAACACAATAGACTCAATTCGAGAGGTCGCGCCCCCCGGATTCAACGCTCTCTTGGAAGATGTTTTTGGATTGAACGCGCGGGGCTTGCGAACGCTTGGTCATTTATACGTTGCGCCGCGCAAAGTCTTTGACAATGCGCGGGTCATAGATTGGGCCAATCAGCATACACCAACAATCCGACTGACCTTCTCTTTGATCACGGTCTATATGCTGCTCGGCTTCTTTTGGGCCGCGGAAGATGGGCCGCTCTATCAAAGTCTGCTCTCTCAGCTTGAAGTTTTGGTCGAACAGAACCCAGAATTACCGCCCGCAGAAGATTTGGCGGCGGGATGGTTTGCGGCATATTCCTTTGCCTTTCCATTGATTTACATGTTCGTGCATTTTTTTTGTGGGGTCCGTTCTATTCGTTTGGGGCAAAGGCTTTACCTGGACGACCCGCCTTCGTATGCACTTCTCGTTGCTCGCAGTCGGTATGAGTCTGTCTCTGTTTTCAATGGTCGTCTTACCATTCCTGACTACAGACCAATTGATGTATTATACGATCGCTACCCTAGGGGCTGGCTTCGTCGCCTACATCGTCACCTATATTCGGGGTGTTGCCGACGTTCACTCGGGATTTGGATTGTGGTGGCGCGCCTTGCTCACTGGCGTAATTGTTATTATCGCCGATTTGTTCATAGCGGTTTTGACCAATTTTGGGTCGGGGATTTGGATTGGTCGCAACCTCGTTGCCGGCTAATTGGCCGGCAGAAAGGAAATCCGTCCTGCATCCGCAGCTTGAGTGAGCCAAGCCCGGTCATGTGCCGCCAGCACTAATAGGTCTGGATTTGCCGCCATGATATCGTGCAGGGCGCGGACTTGATCTTTGACCGCTGCGCGATCCTCATAATTTGGGCGGAAGACCATATATTGGGTCAGCACAGGACGCGTCTTCAACGCCTCTATCGCGCCCATATTCCAAACCGTATCGCCGATGAGTAAAATCTCTTCGCCATTCTGCAGGCTGATAAAAACATTTTGACTGCCAGGCGTGTGACCGGCCGCGGGCACGATGACGACACCGGGAGCGATCGGCTGCGTCTCGCCGGTAAGTTCGGGGACTATTTGACTCAGAGCTGGATCGAGAGCGTCCAATGCGAACAAGGGTAAGGCGTCAATCTGAGGCGCGTTCAGAACGAGATTAGGCGCCAAGATGGCAGGCTCTGGGTGCCGAACAATCGCCATGACATGGTCGAGATGCTCGTGGGTCATCAGGACTTGATTGGCGCTCAACATCCGCTCGGTCAGAGTTTGATATGCCCCATCATCGAACCGCCAATTCTGAGCGGTTAAGCGCATCTCTTCCGCCGTCGGGCGATCGATGGCGCCGCCAATAATGATGCTGGAATTGGGGTATTGGATTTCAACCGCATTATAGGACATCTCAACGGGCGCCCCGAAACGACCAGCTTGCGCCGCGAAGGGCGGGGCTGTGTCGCGACCGACTTCGATCACTTCAATTCCAATCGGTAAGGAGGAAATCGGCGCCTGAGCTTTTTCGCGCCAGTCGGCGAGATCGAACACGCCCGGCGCGGTTTTGGAGGCATTCGAGCTGCTTAACAGCAACCACCAGAATAAGAGGCCAATCACGACCACGAGTCCGCCGCCAATGCGCAAAATCCATTTCAACATTTTCGTCTCCCAACGTTCTTACCCTAGCCGTAAATTGAACAATAATCAATTCATTTATTCGTCAGGATCACAAAGAGATGATCGCCCGTGGGGCCAATGCGTCTTGTTCTCCGCGGAAGGACTCATAGGATTTTGGGACCAATCCAGGAGCTTTTCAGTCATGCGCACTGTCACGATATCCGCCGCCCTTCTATTGGGATTAGTTTGGGCCTCGGCGCTTAACATGCCCGCCCAAGCTCAACTCGCTGACGAGACACCCAGCGAAGACGCTGCCCCTGAGACTCCAGATGAAAACACTGAAGTTCCGCCCAAGGTTCAAGCGGCTTCAGCGCTTCTGGGCATTGTCGCAACCATTGACGAAGATATGCAGTTCACGGGCAATGGCGCGACCTTCACGATTGATGAAACGGTGGTCACGCTCGTATTCGACATTAACGCAGATCGCATGCGGCTATTCTCGCAAATCGGCGCCAGCGATGGTCTGTCAGGTCCCCAATTGAGACGCCTGATGCAAGCCAATTTCGACACCGCATTGGACGCCCGCTATGCGATTGCGCAAGGCCAGCTTTGGGCCACTTTCATCCACCCGCTGACCTCATTGACTCAAGATGATTTTGTCTCTGCTCTGGCGCAGACGGTCACCTTGGTCAAAACCTATGGCACCACTTATTCTTCCGGTGGCATGAGCTTTGGCGGCGGCGACTCAAACGCAGAAATCCAGAAATTGCTGGAAAGCTTGCTGGAAGAGAATGAAACCTGACCCGAGAGAATCGAGGGCTGACAAAGCCCGCTCTGCGCGCTAGCTCTCTCGTTCAAAAAATATACGGGAATTTGTCATTTTGAGTCGTTCACGGTGCGATGGACAAGAGATGTTAAGGATACGCGAGTTTCGACAATTTCTACTTGCGTAGTCGAAAGAACGTATTACGCCCCTCAAAAACGATTCTAAACTTGAGCTTAAGCCAAATATTATGAAACGCGCCCTCATCACCGGTACAACGGGCCAAGATGGCTCTTATCTTGTCGAATTCCTTCTCAAGAAAGGATACGAAGTCCACGGCCTGAAACGCCGTGCTTCATCATTCAATACGCAACGTATTGATCACATCTATGAGGACCCGCACACTGATAATCAGCAGTTTATTCTGCACTATGGTGATTTGACTGATACATCCAATTTGACCCGGTTGATCAAAGAGGTGAACCCCGACGAAGTCTATAATTTAGGTGCACAAAGCCACGTTGCTGTAAGCTTCGAAGCGCCTGAATATACAGCGGATGTCGATGCAATCGGTACACTTAGACTGCTCGAGGCGATCCGCTTCTTGGGACTAGAAAAGAAAACTCGCTTCTACCAAGCGTCCACTTCTGAATTATACGGTCTTGTTCAAGAAACACCGCAAACGGAAACGACGCCATTCTATCCGCGCAGTCCGTACGGTGTTGCCAAACTGTATGCCTATTGGATTACCGTAAATTATCGCGAGTCCTATGGCATGTATGCGTGCAACGGGATCTTGTTCAATCATGAAAGTCCGCGACGGGGCGAAACCTTTGTCACCCGAAAAATTACCCGCGGTTTGGCTAATATCGCACAAGGTCTTGAGAAGTGCCTGTATCTTGGCAACCTCGATGCGTTACGAGATTGGGGGCACGCCAAAGACTATGTCCGCATGCAATGGATGATGTTGCAGCAAGACGAACCAGATGACTTTGTGATTGCCACGGGCAAACAAATTTCAGTTCGCGACTTTGTCGCGATGAGCGCCAAGGAGCTCGGTATTGTTTTGCGTTTTGAAGGCTCAGGCGAGAATGAATATGCAATCGTAGACGCGATTACGTCTGACAAAGCCCCAGCCGTTTCAGTCGGTGATCGCATCGTTGCGGTCGATCCTCGATACTTCCGTCCAGCGGAGGTGGAAACCTTGCTGGGTAATCCCGCCAAAGCCAAGGCGGAACTCGGCTGGGAACCAGAAATTACCGTTGAAGAAATGTGCGCGGAAATGATCGAAGAAGATTTGAAAACAGCAAAACGGCACGCCTTCTTGAAATCGCATGGCTATGACACGCCAATTTCGCTGGAAAATTAAGCGGTATGGGACACTCCAAGCGAATTTTTGTAGCGGGTCACCGTGGCATGGTCGGTTCGGCTCTGGTCCGCAACTTGGAAGCCAATACAGATAGTGAGATTATCACGCGGACGCGCGATGAGGTGAATCTCGCTAATCAAGCCTCGGTCAATGCATTCTTTGCCGAGAATGGCATTGATCAAGTTTATCTGGCTGCCGCGAAAGTTGGCGGGATACACGCCAACAATACCTATCCAGCTGAGTTCATCTACGAGAATTTGATGATCGAAGCCAATATCATTGAGGCTGCACATCAAAATGGTGTTCAGGATCTCTTATTCTTGGGCTCGTCTTGCATCTATCCAAAATTCGCTGAACAGCCGATGCGTGAAGACGCATTGTTGACCGGTCAATTGGAACCAACAAATGAGCCTTATGCGATTGCCAAAATTGCTGGGATCAAACTGTGCGAGAGTTATCACCGTCAGTATGGCCGTAATTATCGCAGTGTCATGCCGACCAATTTGTATGGCCCAGGCGATAATTTCCATCCCGAAAACAGTCATGTCGTACCCGCATTGATGCGCCGTTTTCACGAAGCCAAAGAGCGTGGCGACGAGGTTGTCACGGTCTGGGGAAGCGGCACGCCAATGCGTGAGTTTCTACATGTGGACGACATGGCTGCGGCCAGCATCTATGTGATGAATATGGATGATAAGGTTTATGCCGAGATCACAGACCCAATGCTCAGCCATATCAATGTTGGCACAGGAATTGATTGCACCATTCGGGAATTGGCCGAGACACTTGCGGAGGTGATAGGGTTTGAAGGCCGATTGGAATTTGACGCGAGCAAACCGGATGGCACTCCGAGAAAGCTCATGGATGTAGGAAAGCTTGAACGTTTGGGATGGACCGCAAGCATTTCGCTGAGAAATGGGCTCGAGCAGACTTATGCTTGGTTTTTGGAACATCAGGGTGATTTTAAGGGTTTGCAAGGGATAATCTGAGCCGAATTTCAGTTACGAAGCTATGTGCTCAATAGACTTGGCGAATGCTGGCAACCTAGCCAACATCATACATTAGTGCTGACAAAGCCCGCTCTGCGCGCTAGCCCTGCTTGCATGTTGAAAACGCTATTCATGCCCGCCGCTGCGCTTTTGCTTTCCGCTTGCGCAACGACGCTCGCCCAGCCTCTCTCGGAAGACTCTCAAACCATGGTCGATCAGAAACCGCTCACGATTGAACGCCTCTTTGCCAGCCCCAGCCTGTCTGGCCCAACGCCGAGTGGTGTTCAGTACAGCCCAGATGGCACCCGGGTGACCTTTTTGAAAGCCCGTGAAGATGAAGCCAACCGATATGATCTCTGGCAATTCCATGTCGCGACTGGCGAGCAATCCATGCTGGTCGATTCGAAACTGCTCGAACCCGAAGAAGTTGAGCTGTCCGAGGAAGAAAAAGCCCTGCGTGAGCGCAAACGTATCGCCGGCCGCAAAGGCATTGTTTCTTATGATTGGGGCACAGCCAGCACGATCTTGGTGCCCATTGGTGGCGATTTGCATCTGGTCACCGTTCCGGCTGCAGGGTCAGATACAAAGTTTAGCTTTCAACTGAAGCCCGAGGCTGATCAATATGGTGTATCTCTAGCGGATGTATCTCGGGCAATCCGGGAATCCTTTTTTGGCGAAGAAGTGCAACGCCTTCCCCGCGGTGGTGAGATACCAAGACCTTCAACCACGAATATCGATCCTGCAGACCTGCGCAACGTGGTGATATCGGTCAAAGATGGGCAGGCCATTCGGTTTTCAGATGTTGCGGTCGGAACAAATCAACCGACCGCAGGAGCCGTAAAAGTCCAACAACTGACGGCCACCGACGCCTTCGAATATGATGCCAAAGTCTCCCCAGGTGGCCGCTATGTTAGCTTTATTCGCGATGGCGCCGTCTATGCGATTGATGTCAAAACGAGTGAAGAATCCCGCCTGACCCCATTGGCGGATCCGGACAATGCGATCGCCTATGGGGTCGCTGAATTCGTCGCTCAAGAAGAGATGAGCCGCTATACCGGCTATTGGTGGAGCGGCGATGATCGTTATCTCGCTTACACCAAAGTGGATGAAAGCACGGTCGATATCATCCCACGTTTCGACATTGCCGCCGAAGACGTCACCGTCATCAATCAGCGTTATCCCCGGGCCGGTCGTCCGAACGCCATTGTCGACCTTTTCGTGCGCGATATGGACACCGGTGAGGTGACCGAAGTGAATTGGCGCCGCGACGATTGGGGCCCGGCCACAGATCAATATCTGACCCGGGTAAACTGGGCGAACAATCACGTCTTCGTCCAAAGGGTCGACCGCAAGCAGAAACATATTGAAGAAGTGGCCTTTGACATGGCCGCATCGTCAAATGGTGCGCCTCAAAACGCCTGGCGCGTCGAAACGCAAGACCAATTCGCCAATCTGTCTTTCGATCGAAGCCAACGTGGCGAGCGCGTCTTCTATTCCTCCGAAGAGAGCGGCTATCGGCATGTTTATGTGTCTGAGTTTTCGGGCGCGAATGACACAGAGCAAAATAAGCGCGCGCTGACTGAAGGCGACTGGGCGATTGACCAGTTGAATTATGTCGCGGGCGATGGCAGCCATTTCTTCTTTACAGGCTATATGGATACGCCGCTGGAACGGCACCTCTATCGCCACAGCGCGGGGGAAGAGGGCGAGTCCTATGACCCCGTTTTGATGACCGAACCTGGAAAATCTTGGTCCATCACCATGGCCCCCGATGGCCAGTCCTTTGTTGGCACCTCGTCTTCACCCACCCAACCAGCTCAAACCGGACTCTATCGCACCGATGATGGGTCGCTGATCACTTGGATCGAAGAGAACAGGCTCGACGAGACGCATCCTTATGCGCCCTATCTCGCGGACCATACGGTGCCCGAATATGGCACGCTGACGGCGGAAGATGGTCAGACGCTCTATTACTCCATTCAGCTCCCTTCAGATTTCGACCCAAACAAAACCTATCCAGCTTTGGTCGAAACCTATGGCGGACCGCACGCGCAAACCGTCAATCGCAATTGGGAACGTCTGTCGGATCAGTTCTACTCACGCCAAGGCTATGTGGTCTTCCGGCTCGACAATCGTGGCATGGCCAATCGTGGCAAGCGGTTCGAAGACGTGATCTATCGCCAGACAGGCGGACCCGAAGTGCGCGATCTTTTGGTGGGCGTGGACTGGCTGAAATCGCAACCCTTCATCGATGGCGACCGGGTCGGCATTCAAGGCTGGTCCTATGGCGGCTATATGGTGATGATGACCATCTTGCAGGCGCCAGAGGATACGTTTGCAGCAGCGGTTGCCGGCGCTCCCGTCACGGATTGGTCTCTTTACGACACATTCTACACCGAACGCTATATGGACACGCCGCAGGACAATCCGGACGGCTATGACAAATCCTCAGTCTTCTACCATCTCGAGCGCCTCGAGACAGAGCTGCCAAACCTGTTGCTCATTCACGGCATGGCCGATGACAATGTCACATTCGACAATTCCACCCGCCTCATGGCGGAGATGCAGCAGCGCGGCATAATCTTTGACTTGATGACCTATCCTGGCCAAAGGCATGGCATTCGCGGCCAGGCTTTAGGGACGCATCTGATGAAGTCGCGGATGACTTTCCTGGATCGTCATTTGAAGGCGCCAGTTGAGTGATCAAACCCTGGAAAATCCTCTCCAGTGCGCTGACATATCGTGATCAATGGCTGACCATTCGGTCTTATCGCTTGAAACGCCCAAACGATATTGTGGTCGAGCCCTTTCACATCATTGAAAGCAGCGAGTGGGTTTGCATTTGCGCTCTGACAGATGAAGGAGACGTTGTTGCCATCCATGAATATCGCGTCGGTGCGGATCAAGTCACACTGGGTCTTGTCGGCGGTATTCAGGAAGCCGAAGACGAAGATACACTTGCGGCCGCTCACCGCGAACTAGAAGAAGAGACTGGATACCGTGCGCGCGAGTTGATTCCTGTCGGTCGCGCCTATGCAAATTGGGCCAATCAGAACAATCAAATCAGCTATTTTCTAGCCCTTGGGGCGACTCAAACTGGCATACAGAAACTCGATGCAAATGAAGACATAGAACCTATACTCATGCCGTATAGCGAGTTCCTTTCATACGATTTTGACGGGCCTAAACAGACCCACCATGCGGCAGCATTATTCTTTGTAGAGCGCTATTTCTCCACCCATCCGGAAAAACGTCCAATATGATCAAACCCTGGAAAATCCTCGAAAGTGTTCAGACCTTTCGCGACCAATATCTCGGCATTCGCACGGATCGCTGTGAGCGCGAGGATGGGCATATTGTGCCGACATATCATGTCATCCAGCAAACGCCTTGGGTGACGATCATTCCGGTGACAAACACTGGCAATATCGTCCTTGTCCGCGAATATCGCCACGCGGCTGGAAAGGTCATGATTGGCCTCCCCGGCGGTGTCTCTGACCCAGGCGAGACGGACTGGGAAAGGGTCGCCGCGCGCGAACTGGCAGAAGAAACCGGCTATGCCGCCCGCGCCTATCACCGCATCGCAACCTGCTATCCTAATCCCGCGATCCAGGACGATGAACTACACTTCTACTTGGCGCTCGGCTGCACCCCCAGCCGGGGTCAGGCGCTTGATCCGAATGAACAGATTGAAGTCCTGGAAATGCCCTATGCAGACTTCCTGGCCTATGAAACTCTAGAAGTGCAACATGCGCTTCATGCGACCGGATTGTTCTATGCGGAACGGTACTTCCAGAAGAATCCAGACTTGCGACCTGTCGCGCCGTGAGGCTTGCCAGCGCGCCGCTCTTTCAGGCTAATGACGGAACTTAGATCAGGAGCGCAAATATGCCCGCCTTCCAACCGACCGCGGATCAATTCCGCGCCTTTCGAGATGACCCACATGATGGCCCTGTCAGTCAGGTCAATTTGCTCAAGTTTCGCGTCAAAGCTGAATATGCCGAAGGCGACCCAGAATATGGTGAGGACTGCTCAGGCGAGACCGCCTATATGCGCTATTCTGAAGCCTTCACCAAAGCCGCAGCGGAAGTCGGCGGCACCACCACTTTACTGGCCACGGTGGAGCGCTACTTTATCGGTGGTGGGAATTGGGACGGCGTCCTGGTCAATTCATTCCCGAGCCGCCAAGCGTTTATCACCACGTTAAATCACCCGGACTATAAATCCATGTCACGCCATCGTGAGGCTGGATTGCTGTGTCAGGACTTGATTGTGACCCGGCCGATCTGGTTACACGGGGAACCGCAATAGACTTTTCGGGGATGCAGGTATGAAACGCCTATTCATTATTCTAGCGGCCATCGCGGCGCCGCTCGCGATCGCCTATTATGGTCTGATCTGGATGATCACCAAGCCTGCGCCCCCCCTTGAAACCGGGCCAGTTCTGAGTCTGTCACAAGGTGAAATCCAAGCCGGTCTTGATCGCGACAATCCCGAGATTCTTCAGATCAATGGTATCCCCTTTGCTGGCGACACAGGCGGCGACAATCGCTGGCGCCCGCCCACCGCGGCCCCAAGCTGGGACGGCATCAGAGACGGTCGCCCATTCGGCGCTGAATGCACGCAGGACCGCAATGGCAGTGGCGAGTTTCTCAATGATTTGCTGAATGGCATGGGCCTGAACATGGTCCAGCGACACCTCGCCACGATTGCCTTGGAAAGCGGGCCGCCGCCACTTGAAAGCGAGGACTGTCTGTTCCTGAACGTTCGCACCGCCAATGCGGGCGGAGAGGCGCTGCAGCCGGTCATGGTCTGGATCCATGGCGGCAGCCACCAAAGCGGAGCGGGCTCACAAAGCATCTATCAAGCCAATCAGCTGGTTGAGAATGGCGTCGTCCTGGTCACGATCAATTACCGCCTCGGCGTGTTTGGCTATATCGCGCACCCAGCTTTAAGCGCTGACGATCCACGCGGCGTATCCGGCAATTATGGCTTGCTCGATCAAGTCGCTGCCCTCGCCTGGATACAGGACAATATCGCAGCATTTGGCGGCGACCCGAACAATGTGACCATTTTCGGCGAGAGCGCTGGCGCACAGTCCGTTAGCGAGATTATGTCCACGCCGCTCAGCGAAGGACTGTTCCACAAAGCCATCCTGCAAAGCGGCGCATCCTCCTATAATGCGAACGGGCTCACCACAGCGATTGAGGGCCGCTTGACCATGCATGAGGCGGGCTTGGATTTTTTCGATGGTTTGGCACCCGCAACCGCGAGCGCATCTGACCTTAGAGCGCTGAGCGCGGAAGAGATCATCGCCCATATTCCCAATAAAATGCATCTCGGCGGGTATGCGCTGCCGACTGTGGACGGCGTCGTAATTCCGAAATTGATGGGACAGGCCTTCGCCGATGGCAGCATCCACAATGTGCCAATGCTGGCAGGCTATAATGCAGACGAAGCCACGCTGTTTTATCCCGGCATTCAGAAGCCAACCGTATTAACGCCAACCTTCCCGTCAGCACTCGAGGACCGTCTCGAACTTCTGCAAACGCTCTATGGCGAAGCTGATGCCGCGGCGCTGATCCGGCTCTATGGCTTGGATGATCCAGACACATATCAAAAAGCCGAAACCGATATGCTAGGCGATGATCTGTTCGGTGTTCACATGCGCTATCTTGCCAAGGGCAATGTCTCTCAACGCGCCCCGACCTATCTCTATCACTTCACCCGCGTACCACCATCTAAAACACAGACCATCGGAGCGTTTCACGCGTCGGAAATCTTCTTCGTGTTTGGCTCGCATAGCCCATTGGCAGGGCTCTCCGACGCGGATGCAGCTCTGACCGAGGCGATGGGAATGTATTGGACCAATTTTGCGAAGACGGGCGACCCGAATGGCGCCGGTCTGCCATCATGGCCGTCATATAATGCAGAACAGGATCAATGGATGACCTTCAATCCAGAGATTGAGGTGAAGTCCGAAATCAGGTCGGAAAAACTCGATATTATGGAACGTGCGCTGATCGCGCGCGTGGCTGAAGCGGTGCCTCAAATCACGCCGGTGACGGACGCTCCTGTTCCTGTCTCAGGCGGTGAGGAGGTTGCTGCAAATCGCCTCCAACCCTAGGCGATCGACCTCGTCAAAGGCGTCCAACTGTTCGCTATCGACATCAAGGACAGCGGCCAATTGACCTTGCGCATCAAACACCGGGACGACGATTTCCGAATTGCTGCGACTGTCGCATGCAATATGCCCCGGAAAAGCATGAACGTCTGGCACCAATTGGGTCTCGCCTGTCTCAGCACAGGTCCCGCACACGCCTTTGCCGAAGGGAATGCGCAAACATCCAAGTGTGCCTTGATAAGGCCCGACCACAAGCTCAGTCGGCTTGATCGGATCGACCACATAGAAGCCGGTCCAGAAGAATCGCGGGGCGAAAGCTTGAGAGAGCAAGCAAGCCGCACTGGCATAGCGGGCAGGCGTATAAGTCTCGCCCGCCACGACGCTTTCAATTTCCATCTTTAAGTCTTCGTATTGCCGCGCGCGATCCATCACTCTGCCTTGATTTGAAAGATTTACTTCATATCGGCTTTGACTTCGGAATCTACAAGATATGAATAGACGTGAACCGCAGGCTCTGAAATAGATGGAAGCGATCGGAGGCAAACTGCGTGAGCGCGATTAGGGTTTGGCATCAATTTCTCCTTTTGCTCCTCGCGAGCAGCTTCGGGATGATCGCCGTTGCGCAGCATACCGTTGAAACACCGGCCGATCCTGTCGCCATTGAAGATGAGTTCACAGAGCACACGCCAATCAGTGATGAACGCTTAGATCGCGCCCTCGCCGCTTTTGAGGCCGATGACAGTTTTCAACGCGAGCGCCCGGAATGGCAGCCTGAACCCCTCGAATTGGATGAACGCGAACCACGACGTCCGAACCCAATTATTGAGGCGATCGCATCCTTTTTCGAGGCAATTGGCAGCATCCTAGGATACCTCCTCGCCGGGTTGATCCTGGTGGCCATTCTAGCCGGGCTGTACATGGTATTTGGCGAAAGCCTGACCTTCCGATTGAAGCAAAAAGAGAAAACGGCCGGACCAGACGTTTCCATCGTCCCCGACTTGAGGCCAGAAGCGGCACGGGCCCGCGCATTGCTGGAAGACGCGGATGCGCTTGCCGCGAAGGGACAGTTTGCTGAAGCGGTGCATTTGCTCCTGTTTCGATCCATTGACGAGATCCAAGAGAAGAAGACCGGCGCCATTACCCGTGCCCTGACCGCGCGCGAAATTGGTGCCTTAGGGGTTCTACCGGACTGGATCCGCGATGCCTTGGCCCCGATCATTCGCATCGTTGAACGCAGCTTCTTTGGCGGCCAAGCGGTCGACGAAGCGGGCTGGCGCCAAGCCAGAGACTCATATGAGTCCTTCGCCTTTGGGGAGGCGTGGACATGAGCGAGCGCCTACCAAACCAAACCAATCCATTCTCCGGCATTGCGGCAATGATCATGATTGGCATCGGCACCTTGGCCTTCATTGCCATTTTTGCCTTGCTCGCTTGGTCGCCTGACTTGGCCCGGAAAGATTATGCCGGCGAACATCCCTATTCGAAGTCCGCTTTGGGCTATGCCGGATTGATCCGTCTGCTTGAAGCCGATGGTCACACGGTGAATATTTCAAGACTAGAAAGTTCCCTGAACTATTCTCAGGGCCTGCTCGTCGTGACCATTCCTGACTATGGCTTCAAT
Source organism: Henriciella sp. (assembly GCA_013213825.1). Taxonomy (GTDB): domain Bacteria; phylum Pseudomonadota; class Alphaproteobacteria; order Caulobacterales; family Hyphomonadaceae; genus Henriciella. The sequence goes on along the minus strand of JABSQA010000020.1, from coordinate 3,911 downwards.
CGCGCGCCAGAGGATGTGGAGATTGGCTATGTCTCTGAACCCGCCCTCTATGTCTTGCCCAAATGGGCGGGGTATGCCGACAGGGAGAAACCGAGTTGGGAGAAAGACACGGAGCTCCTCGAGACATGGCGCGTAGAATCGATTGCGCAAGAATTCGATTCCGATTTGAAAATCTGGCGCCTACGCAATCCAGGCTCCATGTCGACCCCGTTTGGGCGCATCTCCCCACGCTTCGAAAACAAGATGCAAGTGATTGACAGTGACAGCTTAGAGCCGGTCATCGAACGACCAGGCGGAACCCTGCTGGCGAAACTTCCTGGTAGCGAAATCTATGTATTGAGCGACCCAGATCTGCTCAACACGTTCGGGCTCTCGACCCGCGAAAATGCGCGTACTGCGCTTGAGCTGTTCGACTATTTGCTTGTCGACTCAGAACAGTTGGACTTTTTCCCCAGCCGAACGATCACGTTTGATGCGACCGTACACGGTTTTGCACGCTCAGAGAGCTTGCTGCGGGCCATTTTCGATAAGCCATTTTTGGGCGCTACACTGATTGCACTGGCTACGATGCTCCTAATCATGTGGGCGGCCTTTATCCGATTTGGCCCCCCTTTGCCGGAAACCCGCGTGCTCTCATTCGGTAAGAAAGCCCTCGCCGAAAGCTCCGCGGGCCTGGTCTCGATGGCCCGTCGCGAAGGCCAGATGGCGACGCCCTATTTGCAGATGACAGAGCGCAACCTTGCGCGGCAGCTCGGCTTGCCGCCCCAAGCTCAATCCGAAGCGTTCGCGCGCACAGCGGATCGGCTGGCCGAACAGAAAGACCTCTCCACGACCTGGAGTGAACAAAGCGAAATCCTCAACCAGCCGGCCCTCAGCCGCGGTGACTTAAGAGACAAAGCCCTCGCCCTTTGGCGGTGGCGACAGGAGATGAAAGATGGACATTGAGGCAATCAAGACGCTCGCGGGCCAGATCCGCGCGGAAGTCAGCAAAGCGGTCATCGGCCAAGCTGAGACCGTGGATTTGATGCTCACCGCGCTATTCTCTGGGGGTCATATTCTTTTGGAAGGCCCACCAGGAACGGCGAAAACATTGCTCACGCAGTGTTTTGCTTCGGCGATCAAACTCGATTTCGGGCGGATCCAATTCACCCCAGATTTGATGCCGGGAGATGTGCTCGGCACCAATCTGTTCAACTTCTCGACCAATGAATTCACGCTGACCAAAGGTCCGATCTTCACGGACATATTGCTAGCGGACGAAATCAACAGGACCCCTCCGAAAACGCAGGCCGCTTTGCTCGAAGCCATGCAAGAACGCAAAGTCACGATTGATGGGGACACTTATCCTTTGAATGATCGTTTCACGGTCATCGCGACACAAAACCCGATCGAGCAGCAAGGCACTTACCCGCTCCCAGAAGCGCAACTCGACCGATTCTTGTTCAAACATGTCTTGGCTTTCCCAAGCCGCGAAGAGGAACTTGCGATTGTCAGCAGTCATGGCAATCGGAGCGGGATGAAAACCACTTCAGCCTTTGGCGTCGATGCTGTGGTCTCGCCGGAACAGCTCGCGGAAGCCGTCGGGTCGGTTCAACAGGTTCGCGTGCAGGATGATGTGGTGGCCTATATCGTCGATATTGTCCGCACCACACGCGAAACGCCAGCTTTGTCCCATGGCGCTAGCCCTCGCGCAGCGGCGGCGATTGCAGCGGCCACGCGCGCGCGTGCGGCATTGGATGGCCGCGATTATGTGGTCCCCGATGATGTCAAAGCGCTGGCTTTGCCCGCTTTGCGCCATCGCGTCATTCTATCTCCCGCCGCAGAGATTGAAGGCCGCACAACAGATGAGACTTTGATGGACATTATCGAACAAACCGCGGCGCCGCGCTAACAGGATCAACGCGCTATGATCGCCCCGACCCTCCGCGCCATTTGGCTCATGTTGCTCGGTTTGCCGGTGCTGCTCGTGATCGCCGTCTTGGCCCCTGCTTTTTGGGGCCTGGCTGGCGCGTGGATCGGCATTCTGTTTGGCTTGATCCTGGCTGATATTGCATTGGCCGCGCGGCGTGGCGCGTTATCGGTCACCATTGATCCGCCTTCCGTGCTCTACATGAATAGCTCAGACCCGGTGGAGATAGACCTTCGCTTCGAACGCGGGCCCTTGCCAAAACAGGTGAATGCGCTGCTCGAAACCAACGCTTTTATCGAACCGCCTGCGCAAACGATTTTGAAAGGCTGGTCCAATCGCCGCCATGCCTTTTCCCGCACACTCGTCCCAATCCGGCGTGGAACGGGGCGACTGGAGAGACTCTGGCTGAATTGGACGGGCCCGCTTGGCCTGATCCGTATCAAACGCGTCGAACGATTGGACCAAGACGTGCCGGTCACCCCGAATACACGCTGGGTGCAGGAAGAAGCTGTCCGATTGTACACGCGCGACGCCGACTTTGGCATCAAAATGCAAATCGATCGCGGCAGGGGGTCAGAGTTTGACGCTTTGCGCGAATTCTCAACGGGCATGGATCGCCGTTCGATCGACTGGAAACATTCCGCCCGCCATCGCCAGCTCCTCGCCAAAGAATTTCGCACCGAGCGCAATCACAATATCGTCTTCGCTTTCGATACTGGACGGCTGATGTGCGAGCCCTTAGGCGGGGTGCCCAAGATTGACCGGGCGATCAATGCCGCCCTGCTCCTAGCTTATGTATCGCTCCGGTCTGGAGATAAGACTGCGCTTTATGGTTTCGATGCCAAGCCTACGGTGACCAGCAACGTATTAAGCGGTGCTGGTGCTTTCCCTCATATGCAATACCTCGCCGCTCAGCTCGATTATTCGACCGAGGATGCAAATTATACCCTCGCCCTGACCTCGCTTGCGGCGCGATTGGAGCGGCGTAGCCTGATCATCCTGTTCACGGACTTTGTTGATACGATCTCGGCTGAACTGATGCTGGAAAATGTCAAACGCTTGATGGATCGGCATTTGATTATCTTTGCCTCTTTCGAAGATGCGCAACTCTCGGAGATGATTGAAGCCGAACCGAAAACGGCGGACTTGGTCTCGCGGGCAGTGATTGCCGATTCTCTGCTCAAGGATCGCGAAGTCGTGTTGCGCAAACTTGAGCATCTCGGCGTGCAAGTCATCGAGACGAGACCGGAACGGTTTAGCGCCGACCTTGTATCGCGCTATCTCGACATTAAGCGGAGGGAAATGCTGTGAGTGATCGCATCATGAAATCCTATCGCTTCCGCGAGGAACGCGAAGCCGATTGGGCCGCCCTCGAGCGGATCGTTAAACAAGCTGAGAATAAGGGGGTCAGAGGCCTGTCAGATGATGACATTGCGGACCTGCCTCACCTTTACCGGCAAGCCGTCTCGTCACTCTCCGTGGCGCGGAGTATCTCGTTGGATCAGAATGTCGTGGCCTATTTAGAGACGCTGTGCGCCCGGGCTTACTTTTTTGTCTATGGTACGCGCGCGCGAATGAGTGAACGGATCGCGCAATTCTTTTCGCGCGACTGGGCCGCCGCGGTTAGCGCGGCGCGGGGGCCAACATTGCTGGCCTTTCTCTGCTTGTTCGGCGGCGCTTTGCTCGCCTTCTTTCTGACGCTGAATGATAATGAGTGGTATTGGACATTTCATGGCGGCTGGGATTCCCGCAATCCAAACGCCACCTATGATGAGTTGCGCGCAACGCTCTATACTGAAGATCGCGACATCGTTGATATGCTCGGCGCGTTCGCAGCGCAGCTCTTCTCGCATAATAGCGGTATTGCCATTTTCGCCTTTGCACTTGGATTCGCGTTCGGCATCCCAACCGCAGTCTTGCTCATCTATAATGGCGTTTATCTTGGCAGCTTCTATGCCGTGTTCTGGCAGAAAGGCTTAGCCTATGATCTGACAGGGTGGTT
>JABSQA010000002.1:39157-68436 GCA_013213825.1 Henriciella sp. | reverse complement strand
GCCTACACCCGAAGCTGGGTTGAGATGAGCGATATCAATAACGAATTTGAAGCTGTCGCGATGCGCGATGACCAGCTGACGCCATGGTGGCGGGTGGCGGCTGTGGGCTCGATGGTGGCGTTCTCGCTGCCGACCTTCATCACCGGACTAGAAGTCTATCATGGCCTGACGCCGTGGCAGACCGTGTGGGCTTTGTTGATTGGACCGGCACTGATTTTTGCGATTGGCAGCGCAATGGGCGGCATTGGGTCTGAGACCCGGATGAGCTCCTATTTACTGACCCGTATTGCCGTTGGGGATCATGGCGCGGGCGTGGTGAATATCGCTTTTGCGATCTCGCTGCTGGGCTGGTTTGGGATCAATATCAATCTGTTTGCCGACGCGGTATCGGGCTTGAGTCAGACGCTGTTTGGAACATCGCCTTCAGATGTCATCCTGTCGCTGATCGCAGCGGCGTGTATGACGGGCGTGACCTTTGCCGGATTTCGAGCGATCAATCTGCTCGCCACGCTAATGGTGCCGGTGCTCGCCATTGTGACGGTGATTTTGGCTTATAGCGCGCTGAACGCGCAGCCTCTGCCGGACATGATGGCCGTCGAAAAGCCAACCACACTGACCCTAGGCGGCGGGATCTCAGCGATTGTGGGCGCGATAATCATTGGCGCGATCATTCTGCCAGACATTACCCGTTTCGTGAAATCCTGGCGCGGAGCCATGGGCGTGACCTTCATTTCCTACATGATCGTCCAGCTTCTGGTCATGGCCTCCGCCAGTCTTGCCAGCAGCGCCACAGGCTCGAATGATATTATCGAGATTATGCTGCAATTTGGCCTTGGGCTCGGGGCGTTTGTGATCGTCATTGCAGGCAGCTGGGTGCTCAATGCGCTCAACCTGTATTCGACCGTTTTATCCGTCAAAGCGACCTTTCCCAAACTCAATCAGAGCCTGTTGATCATCGGTTTGGGCGTCTTCGGCGCGGGCGCTGCCTTGCTCAATCTATTGGATATTTTTGTAGTCTTCTTGATCTATTTGTCGATCATCTTCATTCCCGTGGCCGGGATCGTGATCAGCGATTATCTCTTCGTGCGCCGCAGCGATTATCGCATCGAGCAGCTCGAGAACAATCGCAAATTCGCGCCCATCGCGTTTTGCGCTTGGGTCATTGGCGCCCTCGCCGCCCTGGCCATGGAAGAAGGCGTGGTCACATCGCCGAGCGGCATTGGCGCGATCGATGCGATCGCCTTGACCGCGATCAGCTATTTACTGCTGACTTGGCTGAGCCAAAAACTGACACCCCGAAACGCGAAAGAGGATGCCTAAGAGATGCGCATTGGCATTGATGTGGGCGGCACGCACACAGACGCGGTCATCATGGACGGAAACACGGTCGTAACATCGACCAAAGTGCTGACCAGCGCAGATGTTATGGAGGGCGTCGCCAATGCCCTCGACACTGTGATCGGGAATTGCGGCCTGCCGACAGACGCGATCCAATCGGTGATGATTGGGACCACACAATTCACCAATGCGATCGTGGAAAGACGGCAATTGGCAGAGACAGGGGTGTTTCGGCTTTGCTTGCCGGCTGGGCGCGGATTGCCGCCCATGGTCGATTGGCCTGATGATATTGCAGACGCCGTCGGACGGCATAGCTATCCGCTCCACGGAGGCTATCTCTATGATGGCTGGCCAGTGGCGGATCTCGACGATGCCGAGATTGATAAAGCCATCGCGGACGCCAAGGGCAAGGGCTTGAAGAATTTCGCCATCGCGTCCGCCTTTTCCCCGATGAATGCGGCGCCTGAAACCCTTGTGGCCGAGCGGATCAAAGCAGCCATTCCTGACGCGCACATCACCTGTTCGCAAAGCTTTGGTCGCTTAGGCTTGATGGAGCGCGAGAACGCAGCGGTCTTGAACGCCACATTGCTGCAATTCGCCGAGCGCGTCGTCTCAGCCTTTTTGGACGCCCTGCGTACGCGCAATCTGACCTGCCCGGTCTTTATCAGCCAGAATGATGGCACCCTGATGAATGCAGACTTTGTCCGAGCCTTCCCAGCCTTGACGTTTGCTTCCGGGCCGACCAATTCCCTGCGCGGCGCGATGCTGTTGACCGGACTGGAAGACGCCATTGTCGTCGATGTTGGCGGCACCACGTCGGACATTGGTGTGTTGCAAGGCGGGTTTCCGCGAGAGTCCAATGCGGTGATCGAAGTGGGCGGTGTTCGGACCAATTTTCGGATGCCGGACATTCAAGCCATTGGGCTTGGCGGCGGCAGCCTTGTCAGCGCGGATGGTCAGGCACTCGGCCCGCAATCGGTTGGTCACAGATTGACGACAGAAGGATTGGTTTTTGGCGGTCAAACCCTGACCGCCACAGATATTGTCGTCGCCAGCGGTCATCAGGCCATAGGCGACGCAGAAGCGGTGGCGCATTTGCCAAAAGACATGGTCGAAACCGCCCGACAAAGAATGCTGACCATTCTTGATTGCGGCATCGACATGATGAAACCTGGCGCGGTGCAAATGCCGGTCATTTTGGTCGGCGGCGGATCCGTTCTGGTGACTGGCGATTTGCAAGCCGCAAGCGAGGTGCATCGGCCCGAACATGCCGGCGTGGCCAATGCCATCGGCGCAGCCATCGCGCAGGTCGGTGGCGAGAGCGAGAAAATTATCTCCTACCAATCGCTGCCCCGCGAGGATGCGATTGCCCAGCTCAGTCGCGAGGCCGAGGCGCAGGCCCTATCCGCTGGCGCGGCGCAAGAGAGCCTGCGTGTGGTCGATATTGAAGAAACCGAAGTGCCTTATATGGGCCAAGATACGATGCGCGTACGGGTCAAGGTCATCGGTGACTTAGCGATAAAGCCCGCAGGAGCAAAGACATGAAACTCGGTGCGGAACACCTTGATGATTTGGCCTTGGGCTCAGTCTTTCTCGCGACGGGCGGCGGCGGTGATCCTCACGTCCCCAAATTGCTGACCGCTGAGGTGCTCAAACGCACGGGGCCTGTTGATCTGATCGCGCCAGAAGATTTGCCTGACGATGCCTTCGTCGCAGCGATCGGCAATGTCGGGGCGCCCACGGTCAGCTTGGAATTGCTACCCTCTGACGATGAGGCGCTGATCGCGCTTGAAGCCTTTGAGAAACAGATGGGTCGAACATTAGATGCCGTCATCTCGTTTGAGATTGGCGGCGGTAATTCTCTGATCCCAATCATGGCCGCGGCCAGCCGCGGCATTCCGGTCGTTGATGGCGATGGTATGGGGCGCGCTCTGCCAGAAGCACAGATGATGACCTATGCCATTCGCGGAATTCCTTCGACGCCGGCCCTGGCCTGTGACTATGCCCGCAATGTCACTCTCTTCACGACCAAAGGCACCGATGTGTATGAACGCCATATTCGCGCTTTGGCGATGAGTTCTGGCGGCATGATCACCACGGTCGAACATGGCATGACCGGCGCGACCGTAAAACAAGCTTTGATCCCCGGAACTGTCAGCTTCGCTCTAAAGCTTGGCTCATTCTTGCGCGAAAATCGCGGTCAAGCGCCGGCTTTGTTGGCGCCCTTACAAGCCTTATTCGCGGACTCGATTTATGGTGAGTGCCGACTCATCCATACTGGAAAAGTGGTCGACAAATCGACTCGCATTGTCGGGGGCTTCGATGTCGGCAATACGATTGTCGAAGGTTTTGACGCGGGCACGGCGCCGGTCGAGATCGATATTAAGAACGAATATTTACTAGCGCGCCGCGGCGAACAGGTGCTCGCCTCTGTGCCCGACCTGATCATTATCGTCGATTATGAAACTTCCGAACCGATCAATGCAGAGCGTCTGCGCTACGGACAGCGTATCGCGATTTTTGCCATTGGTTGCCCTGAATTCTATCGCAAGCCAGATGCCTTGAACGCGGTCAGTCCGCGTCATTTTGGGTTTGATCTAGATTATATCCCATTGGAACAATTGCCATATTAGCCGCACGGCTTATCCATAGACGTTGGAAGTGCCAAATTGGGAGTTGGGACCGACCATGAAAATGAAACAAATACTCGCCGCGATTCCTGCGGCGCTCGTGGCTGCTGGCCTGGCCTCTGCAGCCCCCGGCACCGTTTTGAAAGGCGCCGACATTATTGATTTCGAAGACGGCAAAGTGCTGCGCGGCCAAGTGGTTGCGATTGAAGACGACAAGATCACTTATATTGGCTCAGAGCGGCGTCTGCCGGATGGCGAATGGACAGAAATCGATCTGACCGGCGCGACTTTGATGCCGGGCCTGTCCGACAGTCACGTTCACCTGACATCCGGCGCCAATGTTCATGGCTTTCGTCGCCTGACCCGGTCGACCTCGCGGGCCGCCATTAGCGGCGTGGTCAATGCAGAAATCACCCTGCTTGCCGGATTTACAACCGTGCGGAATCTCGGCGCGCCAGGCTTCACAGACATTGATCTCAAGAAAGCCATTGATGAAGGCGAAGTTGTCGGCCCGCGCATTATCGGCGCGGGCCAATCGATTGGCATTACCGGCGGCCATTGTGGCGATGCGACCCTGTTGCCTTACGAAGCCCAACGTCGCACTGGAGGTCGCGCCGATGGGCCGTGGGAAGTGCGCCAAAAGGTGCGCGAGAATAAAAAATATGGCGCTCAGGTGATCAAGTTTTGCGGCACCGGTGGGGTATTGTCGCCCAACACGTCAATCAATGCGCAACAATATTCGCTGGAAGAGATGAAAGCGATTGTCGATGAAGCCCGGCTGCTGGATTTGAAAGTCGCCGTCCATGCACATGGTCCGCGCGGGATCCAATCAGCCATCGAAGCCGGTGTAGATTCGGTCGAGCATGCCAGCATGATCACGGATGAGAGCATCGCCCAGGCGGTCGAACAAGGCACGTTTCTATCGATGGATATTTATGTCTCGGACTATATCTTATCCGAAGGCGAAGCCGCGGGTATCCTCGAAGAATCTCTGGCCAAAGAACGCATGGTCGGTCGGGTGCAACGTGAGCGGTTCCAAGCCGCATTTGAAGCAGGTGCGAACATGGCCTTTGGCAGCGATGCCGGCGTCTATCCACATGGGACCAATGCGCGGCAATTCTCCAAAATGGTCGAGTGGGGCATGTCGCCGATGCAAGCGATCTACACGGCCACTCTGAGCAATGCGATCCTATTCGGCCTTGAAGATGAAATCGGCTCGATTTCTGTCGGAAAATCGGCGGACTTAATCGCGGTTGAGGGCGACCCGTTGCGCGACACTCGCGAACTGGAAGACGTTGATTTTGTGATGAAAGACGGCGTGGTCTATCTGAACGAGATCAATCAGTAAGCTCAGCCGGATCGAGGCAGCCTTCTTCTACCAGGACATTTAGCATCGGGTCTAAGCCCGGTCGGTAACGTTTCCAGCGCGCCAGGGCAGAGGTGTAAAGCGGCTGACGCACTTGCGCCGAACTCGCGGTCGCGACCGGCGCCTGATTGGTGTGAAATTCGACACAGGCTTGCTCGAATGCCAAGCCGCAAAAATCGAGCAATCTCCGGGTTTCGGTCTCGATATCGCTGACCACGGATTCATATTGCACAGTGGTGAATCGCGTCGCTGGTAAGGTCTCTTTGAAATGCTCTACAAGGCGATCAAACTGCGCGTAATATCGGGCCGCAGTTTCGAGATCATAAGCGTAATTGTAGTAGCTATAGGTGGTCGCAAATAATTGTCGGTAATTGCTAAGCACCGTATCAGCTGGGTGGCGTTTCAGACAGATTACCCGCGCATTCGGCATCGCTTTCAGCAAGAGCGGGGCATAAAGTATATTGAGCGGCATTTTGTCAGTGAAGGTCGCGGTCGAAATCGCGATCGTTTTACGCACATGCGCGACATAGGCCGCACCGATCTGAGTAAGATCTGCGTCTGCCCCCGCCGCCAATGTCTCCGCATCGAGCACATATGGGCCGGGGCTGCGTACCGTGCGCTTCAAGAGCAACCCAAAATCGGTTAACTCGCCGGCTGGGGTCACTTGGCTATGGCTTGAGACAATCCGGTCCACCAGCGTCGTGCCGGTCCGCGGCATGCCCGTGATGAAGATCGGCCCGAGCGCATCTGGTTGCGGGCTTATTCCAATCCCGGCGAGCTTTTGCACTTGCTCAAACACAGCCCTATCAAAGGCTGGATCATAGGCGAGTTCTTGCTTTTTCAATGCTTTGGCTTCGCTCAGCCATTCAAGCGCCCGCGCGCCTTGACCAAGATCATCATAGGCTTTGGCAATCGCATGCCCGATATTTAGCCGCGCATTCGCATCTTCAGCAAAGCGCGAAAACAAGGCTTCCAGCTTTGCAATATCATTTTCGGCTTCGCTTTGCTTGGTGATGGTAACAATGGCTGCATAAGAACGGGCATCATCCGGGTCGCGAGTAATGGCTTGCCGATAGGCATCACGCGCTTCATCCATCCGCCCGAGAAACTGCAACGCCGCCCCGTAATTATAATAGTAATTGGCCTGGTCGGAGCCATCGCGCAGGGCAGCCTTGTAGTAAGCCAGCGCTTCCTCATGTCGTCCCGCGCGGGAGAGCACGACACCTAATGTGTCGAGCGTATGCGGATCGACCTGGTCTAAATCGGTGATCGCGCGGGCAACCTCCAATGCTCGTTCGCGCTGATTCAGAGCGATCAGACTGCGCGACTTATAGGCCGTCGCAGCTGTCAATTGCGGTGCGGTTGCGAGGGCGCGGTCAAACAGCTCAATGGCTTTTTGGTGATTGTTATGATCAGCGGTGAGAATGCCCAGCAAGAGAAATGCTTCAGCATTGGCCGGGTCCTGCTGTAGCACACCCATACAGGCGGTATGGGCCTCACGATAGGCACGCCGTGCCAATGCCGCACGGGCTGAATTGAGAAGCGTAACAATGCTCATGTTCGTGTTTTAATCGGGGTTTCAGAGGATGATATGCTTCAGCTGCCACAAAATGAGGCAAATTTGCATCATCATCGAAAAAAATCGCCGGAAATGATCAAACAACTGTATCCGGCGCTTTGCTTCCGGCGGTCCAGCGATCAGTTTGCGCGGGTGCGTAATCAACTGGAGAACTGAAATGAAGCTGAGCAAGCGATTTCTATTATCTGGTAGCATTTTGGCAATGGCCTCGACAGGCATACTCGCCAGTGCACCAGCTGTAGCACAGGACGAAACCAGCGAAGATGAACTTCGCGCTCAAACCATCATCGTGACGGCGACTCGCCGCGCCGAAGGTGTGCAAGATATCCCGCTTAACATCGCAGCGGTCGGCGAAGCTCAAATTGAAGAGCAAGGCTTTGACGAACTGGCCGACACGCTGGCTTATGTGCCGGGCATCAACGTCGTTGACCGTGGCGGCCGTCAGGGCAACCCAATCATCGTTCGCGGCCTGAACGCTGACCCGCTTGGGTCTGGCGATGGCAATAATGATGGTGGCGGCACTGTGGCGACCTATGTCGGAGAAATCCCGGTCTATATCGACCTGAAGCTGAACGATCTAGAGCGCGTAGAAGTCCTGCTTGGGCCACAAGGCACACTTTATGGTGCCGGCACGCTGGGCGGCGCCATTCGCTACATCCCGAACAAGCCTGATTTTGGTGGCGACTTGTTCAAAGTGCGCTCTGAGATTTCGAAGTATTCGGAAGCTGATGATCTCAGCTATGAGATTGGAGCGACGTTCAACAAAGCTTTCTCTGACACATTTGCGATCCGCGGCTCGCTCGACTTCGAAGATGATAGCGGCTTTATCGATCAGCCTTACATCGTTCAACAAATTGGCGTCTCTAATCCAGATCCCGATTTCACTGATCCGGCAGCGCTAGCGGCAAACTTCAATCCGCAAGAGGACGTCAATAGCGAAGAGAATATCTCTGGCCGTATCGCTGCGCGTTGGGCACCAACCGAATGGCTCGACGGCACGCTGACCTATTACTATCAGAATGTCGATATTGGCGGTCGCCAATTCTCAAGCCGACGCAGCGCCGTCCCAGCAGGTGACTTCGAATCAGCACTTCGTGTGCCTGAGCCGAACGAGATCACCAATGACCTGATCGCTTTGGAAGTCACGGCAGACCTCGGCTTTGCCGAACTGACATCGGCCACTGGCTTTAGTACGTTTGAAGACAATGGCCAGCGCGACCAAACCGACCTGTTGATCTCTTTGGAGTATAGCTACGAGACATTCCCAACCTTCACCGCGTTCACGAATGAGCAAGGGGAAGAAGAGCGGATCAACCAAGAGGTTCGCTTGGTTTCGACCACGGACGGTCCGTTCAATTGGATCGCTGGAGCTTTCTATAACAGCCTGCAAACTACTGGTTTCTCGGCTGAGTTCACACCAGGTTACGCACAGTTTGCTGGGTTCAACCGCCCAGACAATTTGGAGTATTTCTCTCAGAGCTTTGTTGACTTGGAAGAGACTGCATTTTTTGGTGAGATTGGCTATGACATTATGGACAAGCTGACCGTAACCGTCGGTGCGCGTTACTATGACTATGAGCTGGAAACATTCAGCGACGTTGACTTCCCACTTTTCGATCCCGCCTTCCAGGCGCGTTCTGTAAGCCAAGTTGAAAGCGGTCTGAAGTCAGACTTCGCCGCTGGCATAAATGGCGTTGAGAAAACGGGACAGTCCGATAGCGGCTCGCTGTTCAAGTTCAACGTTTCATATGATGTCACTGACGACGTCTTGATCTACGGCACCATTTCGGAAGGCTACCGCATTGGTGACTCGAACGGCCTCGGTCCGTGCCCAGACTTTGACCCGGATGCGACCCAAGGCTCTTGTGCGCTGGCACCAGGTCAGCAATTTGGTCCAAATCCAGGCGACATCGCTCAGTTTGACGAGCGTCAATTCTTCCCGGACCAAACAACGAATTATGAGCTGGGCTTTAAGTCGACCCTCGCAGATGGAGACCTGACACTGAATGGTGCAGCTTACTTTATCGAGTGGACCGACCCACAAGTGTCATCCGCAACGGTGAACGCGTCTATTCCGATCACGATTAACGCTGAAGGCGCTGAGTCGGTTGGTTTTGAGGCATCTGCCAATTGGCGGGTCAATGACCAGTTCAACATTCGCGGCAGCTTCTCTCACACGCAGACAGAGTTGACCGCAGATGTGCCATCGCTGATCCGAACCATCACGCCTCCAGGATTTGGCTCGGCCTTTGAAGATGGTCTAAGCGGCGATCGCCTACCTGGATCGCCGGAGAACCAATTCTCGACCTTCGCGACTTATAATTATGGCGAATTCTATAATGGCGATGTGTCGTTCAATATTGGCTACGCTTGGCAAGGTGATGTTCTGACCCGCACTGGCGGTCGCGGCAATGGCGTCACCCTGGATTCGTTTGGCATTGCCAATGCATCGGCTGTCTATGAAGCTGATACTTACACAGCAACCTTCTTCGTTAACAATCTGTTCGACGAGTATGCTGAGACCGGCATCCGCGGAACCGCGCTCTCCAACCAAGCGCCACTCGGTGCCAATGTGCGGACACACGGCGCCTTCGTAGCTCCGCCACGGGCGATCGGCGTACGCTTCACTTGGGACATCTTTGACGGCACTTAATTCGTCAGTCATGTTCAAAAAGAAAAGGCCGGATCAATTGATCCGGCCTTTTTTGTGTCTTTATTGATAAGCGTTAGATCGGCATCTCAATGCGCCGATAGACGAGATCAGCATAGTCATTGACCAGCGCTTCCGAGGTTTGGCCCGGCGTGTATCTATGCTCACCAATCTCCGCAACCGGCGTGATTTCAGCGGCAGAGCCAGTAATGAAACACTCATCAAACGTGCTCAGCTCATCCGGCATAATCACCCGCTCAATCACCTCTATCTGGCGCGCTTTGGCGAGTTTGATTGCGGTTTGGCGGGTAATCCCATTGAGGAAACAGTCCGGCGTTGGTGTATGCAACGCCCCATCGCGCATGAAGAAGATATTGGCGCCCGTCGCTTCAGCCACTTGCCCACGATAATCGAGCATGAGCGCGTCGGCATAGCCTTCATTCTCTGCCGCGTGCTTGGACAGGGTACAGATCATGTAAAGACCCGCAGCTTTGGCATGACAGGGTGCAGTCAATGGATCTGGACGACGATACATGGCATGCGTCATCCGAATGCCCTTCATCTTATCGGCGAAATAGTCGCCCCAGGCCCAAACCGCGACCGCCAGGTGGATCGTATTATTCTGGGCTGAAACGCCCATCATCTCACTACCGCGCCAAGCAAATGCGCGGACATAGGCGTTTTCCAAACCGGATTTTGCAAGCGTCTCGGCTTTGATCTGTTCCAACTCGTCGACAGAAACCGGCAGATCAAAGCCCATAATCTTCGCGGAATTGGCCAAACGTTCGGAATGGCGCCGAGAGGCATAGATGACGCCGCCATAGGCACGTTCGCCCTCAAACACGCAGGAAGCATAGTGCATGGCGTGAGTCAGCACATGAACTTTCGTGTCGCGCCAAGGGACAAACTGGCCGTCCATCCAAATATAGCCGTCACGATCATCATAGGCTTGGTCTGCCATTCTCTTTTCCTGTCTTGCGCTTCTACACGTTTCGCGGGCATTCTCAGATCACTATGGTGAATGTCAACCAAATACGCACAAATGCGCCCGGCTTTGATCCACGTCTGTTCCTTCGCGATGAGGAGCTCGATTACGGAATTGCGCTCTTATTGGCAAGTGAGCGGGCCTTGATGAAAGCCACTCGCGAAATCGCGCGCGATTTTGAAATGCCAATCCTAGCCGCTCAGACCTTGCTGACCATTCGATTTCAGCCCGGGCCTTCGGTCAATCAACTCTGCGACCAGCTCGATAGCACCACGCCGACTTTCGCCCGAATCATTGGCGACTTGGAGAAACGCGGCCTGATCGAGCGGCGTCAGAGCGAGACCGGTGATCGACGCGTGCGGCTCCTATATCTCACCCATGAAGGCAAACGCGTCACCGATCCGGCCACGCTTGCCATGCGCGACAAGCTGCGCAAAGCCTATCGCACCGCAGGTGCCAGCGCCGTTGGCGGCGTGCGCAGTGTCTTGGAGGCTTTACTATGAGCGGCGAAACGCACCTTCTCATTGTCGATGATGATGACCGCATTCGCGATCTGCTGAAACAATATCTGTCGCGCGAAGGCCATTCCGTGACCACCGCCGCGGATGCTTCGGCGGCGCGAAAACTCTTGCAAAGATTTAGTTTTGACCTTGCCATTTTCGACATCATGATGCCGGGCGAGGATGGTTTGAGCCTGCTTAAAGCGCTGCGCGAAGACGGCAATGACACGCCCGTGCTCTTGCTCACCGCGCGCGGGCAATCCAGCGACAGGATTGAAGGCTTGCGCTTGGGCGCAGATGATTATCTGCCAAAACCTTTTGAACCGGAAGAATTAGCGCTGCGCACCGCCGCCATTATCCGCCGGACCCACGTCCCGCCGCCGCCAGATGAAATCGAAATGTCCGGCTTGGTTTTCGATCCCGCAAAAGGCCTGCTCACGGGTCCGAGTGGAAACATCCGTTTGACCGATAGTGAGCTACAGCTGCTGACCTTCCTATCGCGGCATCCAGGCGACCCGATTTCCCGCGAAGATCTAGCCGAGCGCACCTCAAATGGCACCGAACGCAGCATCGATGTTCAGGTCACCCGACTCCGAAAGAAGATCGAACCTGACCCGAGGAACCCCATTCACATCCAAACTGTGCGCGGTATCGGTTATCGGCTCATGCCTGACTGAATAAAGGGACACATAAATGCTCAAAATCCATCACTTGCGCGTCGGGCGCTCGGTTTTCACGGTCTGGCTGCTCGAAGAGCTGGGCGCGACGTACGAATTTGAATTCTATGATCGCAACGAAATGGGCCGCGCACCGCCGGAATTGAAAAACGCGCATCCGCTCGGCAAATCCCCGGTGATTGAGGATGATGGTTTTGTCCTCGCAGAATCCGGTGCCATCGCGCTTTATTTGCTAGAAAAATTCGATCCGGATCGCAAATTCGGTCCGCCAAAAGGCGATTCCAAAGCGCGGGCGGAATGGATGCACTGGCTGATGTATACAGAAGCATCCGCTTTCGCACCGCTTCTCATCAAGCTTCTGCTCAGCCGCAGCGAAGACAAGCCGCCGATTTTCGACATGTTCTCAACCGGGGAAGTCGCTCTGCAGCTCAGCTATATTGAGGCGCGTCTGGCAGACCGCGATTATGTTATGGGCGATACATTCCAAGCGCCAGATATCGGCCTGACTTACATTGCCAGCATGGCGGAACGTCTCGGCGAGCTTGGTCCATATCCGAAACTCGCGGCTTATCTTGCCCGCAACGTCGAAAGACCCGCCTTTCAGCGGGCCTTTGCAAAAACGGGCGGTTAAGCCTTAGCTTTTCCCACGGCGGATCCGGCGACGACGCCATCCGCGGCGCGATTCCATTTTCGGGGTCGGCTCTGCCGTGACAAAGCCATCCACGTCATTTGCATTGATTGACTCATCGGCCGCCAAAATTGCCGAGACCATTTGGCTGTTTGGGAGGTTTTGATTAGCTGCAACACGTACCATTTTCTGGTCTCCTATTTACTCGAATGAGCCAAAATTTGGTTGACGCAATCGATAATTCAAATCTAAAGAAACTTTTCATTCGATAGGATTGGACTACCAAAAATGCGCCCTACCCTTCGCCAGCTTCAATATGTCGTCGCCGTCGCAGAGACGGGCCGTTTTCATGAAGCGGCCAAACGTCTGCATGTCAGCCAACCGAGCCTTTCTGCGCAAATCTCCGCGGTGGAAGAACAATTGGGCGTGCAGCTGATTGAGCGCGGGCGCAGCGGCGCTTTGATGACCGTTCAAGGTGAGGAGTTTGTGAAACGAGCGCGCTTGATTTTGCGTGACGTGGAAGAACTGAAAGCCGCGATGAACATGCAGGAAGGCACTTTGGCCGGTCGGATTCGTCTCGGCGTGTTGCCCTCCGTTGGGCCTTATCTTTTGCCCCCCGTTGTTCGCGACCTGCACCGCACCTATCCGCAGCTTAGATTGGTGGTCGAGGAACATTGGACGGAGCAACTCAATGCCCGATTGATGGACGGCACACTCGACTGTGTGATCTCAACCCCGGAAGACCATAGTGATTTGGCCAGCGCGGTTTTGTTCGAAGAGCATTTGTGGATTTGCGCGGCGCCTGACGATGAATTGGCGGGCACGGGCCCCGTCTATATCGAAGATTTAAAGGGCCGAGACATTCTCAGCGTCGGGCAAAATGTTCGCCTCAGCCGCACCGTTCGGGCGCTCGCCGATGCCGCGGAAGCCAATATGAGCGGCGTCTTTACCGGGACCAGTCTCGACGCCATCCGGCACATGGCGGCAACCGGAGCGGGCGTCGCGATTTTGCCCGCGATTTATGCGCTTTCCGAGGCCAGCCGCGACGCTGACTTGGTTCTGCGCCCACTGGATCATCCGCGGGCACAGCGGCGTGTGGCGCTCATCTGGCGACCGACATCGCCAATGGCCGACAGTTTTCAGCTCATGGCCGAAATTTTACGCGCCGATGCCAAAGCCATCCTGGAAAACGACTTGCCCTGATAGCGAGGCTACCCATCAATTGAGCGACCGCGTATAAGCGTGCTTCGCATTCTAGAATATGGGGATGTCATGAGCCAATCAGAGACGGCCTTTCGACCCGGACCAGTGTCGCAAACTTTGCTGACCCTGTCGCGCCGGACTCCCCTTGGAAGAGGGGCGTTCCGAAAAATCATGGCCCGCGGCGTACGCGCCCTGAACCCCGATCGTCCGCTGGATGTCTCACTTTATGGTGGCATGGCGCGGCTGCACCATTCGGGTAACAATTCAGAAGTAAAGGCTTTGCTCAGCCCGAAACGGTATGCCCGCGAAGAATATGCTTTTTGCCGCGATCACATGCCCAGCCATGATGGCGTGTTTCTCGACATTGGTGGCAATGCCGGTGTGTTCAGCTTATTCGTCGCGTCGCTGATGCAGTCCGGCACGCTGATCTGCGCCGAACCTCAACCCAATATGTTTGAACGCCTCAAGATCAATTTCTCACTCAATCCTGATCTGTCAGAACGTTTATCCCTTCACCTGAATCAAACCGCCGTGGGCGGCAATGAACCGGGCAGCCTGACGATTTCGGTTCCCGATAGCGCGGGCCAAGCCTCAGCACGCCTGGTTGAGGATGCACCCACCCTCTCCGTCCCGGTCATCCCAATGTTGGACTTGCTCAAACAAAGCGGCGTGTCGCGCCTGGACCTGTTGAAAATTGACGTCGAAGGCTTCGAAGATGGCATCCTCTTTCCCTTCTTCGAGATAGCAGAGACAGCGTTGTTCCCGAAAGCCATCGTCATGGAAGCCTGTCACTCCGGACGTTGGGAGCGAGATTGTGAGGCGCTATTGCTCGAACATGGCTATAAAATCGTGCATAAGGATCGCACCAATATGATGCTGATCCTGGACGAGGCTAAATGAGCAGTTTCCGCCTTCGCGATTATACCCCACGCGGGCTCTATGCGCGCCTGGCCGCCTTGGTCGCGGTCCCTGTCGTCGCGATCTTTGCGATCTTCTCGCTTTATTATTATCAAGAACATATCAGCGACGTGAACGAGAAGCTGTCTCAGTCGATTGCGCGCGAGGTCGGTTTGATCATCGATCTGTGTTCCGACCCAAATCACGACCTCGCCATGGCCACAGGTATAGAGCAGCAATTGGGCTTACGTCTGGACTGCGCCTATCCTGGTGCTATGGGTTGGCCCGAACCGTCTCGCGCGCGATTTGGAGATGGCGAAGTCCTGCGGGGACAATTGGCGTCCGTCACCGATCATGTGGTCGAGGTTCGGACGATTGAAAGAGGACGGGTCTTAGACTTTCGCAGCGTGACCAAGACCGGCACCGTCCGAGTTCTGATTGATCGCAAACGGGCTCTTGCTGCGAATACGCACTTTACGATTGTCTGGGTCTTGCTGGGAGCGGTGTTTATGCTCGGTCTGGCCTTTGCGTTCTTGCGCAATCAAGTCCGGTCGATTTTGCGACTGACCGAGGCCGCCAAAGCGTTTGGCCGCGGCCGCGACATGCCGGGCTTTCGTCCTAGTGGCGCAACCGAGATCCGCGACGCCGCACGTGCTGTAACCGACATGCGCGCTCGGCTCACCGCTTTTACCGATCAGCGGACCGCCATGCTCGCCGGGGTCAGCCATGATCTTCGGACTCCGTTGACCCGATTGAAATTGCAATTGGCGATGATGGAACAGTCTGAAGAGATCACCGGGGCGCGAAGCGATTTGGAAGATATGTCCAAAATGCTCGACGAGTATTTGGCATTTGCCAGCGGCGAAGAAGGCGAGAAGCCTGAAGAATTACGCCTCGACCACATCACCCGCACCGTGGCCGAACGGATTGATGGCGCGAACGTCATTGAAGCGATCGAGATCTCGCTGACGGTCAGGCCAATGGCGCTCACACGTACGCTGACCAATCTCATCTCAAATGCCGTGGGCTATGGCGACCGTTGCCAGGTCAGTCTGGTTAAGGGTCCCAAAATGGCGGAAATCCTCATCGATGATGATGGGCCAGGAATCCCAGAAGACCAACGTGAAGACGCGTTTCGTCCCTTCCATCGACTGGATGATGGTCGCTCGCAAAATGTCGCGGGAACGGGATTGGGCCTTACACTGGCGCGCGATTTCGCCCGCGCCCATGGCGGCGATATCCGCCTCGAAGACAGCCCAATAGGGGGGTTACGGGTGCGTTTGCGCTTGCCTTATTGATCCGTCTCGGCAGCGGGTTTGCGCTTCTTGCCGCGTGAATTGAGCCACTCCATACGTTCTTCGATCTTGATCAATTCTGCATCCAAAGCGGCCATGGTCCGGCTCAAGTCTGCGCTGGTTTCTTCGCGCCATGCCCGTTCGGCCTGCGCAATGGCCCAACCAAGCGCAGCGATTTGAACCCCACGCGGCAGACGGCTAGCGCCATCTAAACCGGCACAGGCCAGCGCCCATTTGGCCGTCGCTGCACGTCCTTTGAGACGCAGGCCAACCCCATCCAGCGAACGGTCCCGCCAGCGCAGATAGGACATCGCACCATCGCGTACCTCTTCCATCGCTTCGAACCGCATCATAATGACGTCGAACAGGCGCGTGCGGGCTGTTTCCTCAGGATCGAACGAGCCTTCGCTCATCCCGGCATCAAAGCTCCGCTCCACCGCTGCGGTGATCGTATCCTTATCCGCGTGCGCATGAAAATCCGCGAGACTGAGTCCAGCTTCTTCGGAAATTGCGTGCAAACTCAAATCGCGCCAGGGCTCGGTCTCGGCCAGTTTCAGCGCCGCTTCAACGCCTTTCTGCACGATGTCATCTCGAGTCATTCGGTTTCCTTTGACAGAGCGATGTCGCGCGCGATCGCCGCGCCGACGGCTTCGTCAAATAGAGATGGCATGGCTTTCGGCGACATCAAGACCTCAAGCGCCGCCTGCGTCACTCCGTTCGGCGACGTCACATTCTTGCGCAACGTCGCCGCATCCTCTGGCGCAGCTTCCATAAGCGCGCCCGCACCTTCAACCGTCTTACGTGCCAGACGCATGGCAAAGTCTGCGTCGAGGCCATGTTTTACCCCGGCCGTAGCCATCACTTCTGCGAGTAGGAAGCCATAGGCGGGGCCACAGCCTGAAATCGCCGTCGCCGCAGGCAATAGGTCCTCTGAGATCGGCCCTTCCACAGCGCCCAAAGGCGTCAACAGGTCTCGCAAAAGGGCAATTGTATCCTCACCCGTATCAGGTCGCGTACAGAGGATTGTCACGCCTTTGCCGACAAGCCCCGGCGTGTTCGGCATCGCCCGGGCGACGCGATCCGTACCAAGCTTGGCCTGGAGGGTTGAGAGCGACACACCCGCCATGACAGACAGGACCTGGGTCTCAGGTACCACGCGCTCAGCAATACGTTCCGCCAGGTCGCCAAACACTTGCGGTTTGACGGCAATGACTAAGATATCGGCCGCAGCCACATCTGGATTCAAACGCACATCGCCACGATCTGCCCAAGCTTGCACGGCTTCAGATGCATGCGGATCGATAATATCAATCGCTCCTCCGAAACCGGCTTTGAGCCATCCTCCCGCAAGGGCCGATCCCATTCGGCCCGCGCCGATCAGTGTCATTCTTTGTGTCATCGTTTGGCTATTTCCCACGATAGGTCTTGAGGTCTTTTGACATTTGAGACGGCCTTAGCCCGTTTCCGCTCAAGAGTCGCTTGAAATCAGGACCATGGTCGAAATGCTATAACTGGCGATGATAATAATTTACATATTCCAAGGCTGCGAGGATCACGGAAAAGGTTGCCACGCCTTGATCCCAACCGCTGGAAAACAAGTAGGGATGGCGCCAACCACAAATCACCAGCGCGATCGCAATCAGTGTAAGAAGAAGCGCCGGCGCTTGAGCAATTGAGATCGCACGCATTGCTTTCTTGAACGGATAAGACCGATCTTCCAGCTGCTTCAGCTTAGCCCGCCAATAATAAGCGCCAATGACCAACAAGACCATCATCGGGATAAAGCTCACGATCGACACCCAACTTGGATTCCAGCGCGCGGCCATCACCAATATGGCAGGCACGAGCAAAACATTGCCCGCTTCCATTTTCCAATAGCCTGAAAGGCGTCGCTTTAGGTTCTCCGCAGCCATCGCGGAAGAGTTTAGGCTTCACCCGCCGTTTCGAACAGCGCGGCTTCCAGCGCTTCGCGGGGGGACTTGCCCGCCCAAATGGCAAAATTGAAGGCCGGAACGAACATATTCACCGCATCCAGACCTGCAGCCATAACCGCACGCACTTCACCGGCTTCTGGTTCAATCCGGTCCAGCATAGGCAAGGCGTGGCGGAAAATAATCACGCCTTCGTCGGCCCAATAATCGAAATGACCCAGCCAAAGACGTTCATTCGCCATCATCACCAATTCGGCAATCACCTGGCGGCGTGCCTCGGTTGGTTTGACGTCGAGTGTAATCGAAAAATGCAAGGCAGGCGGTTCGGAGCGGTTGGCAAACATGCCGCCCATATCGCCCCATTTAGATGCGGCGATGCATTGCAGCGTGGCATCATCTTCGTCGCGCTGAAAGTCCCAGCCCGCCTCAGTCAGGCAGCTTTCAACCAGCTCCAACGCGTCAATCTCGAGAGTTTGAGAACGATCTACGGATAGGCTCATTTGTTCCCCCTTCCGAATCAATAAGGCGTTCTTGCCTTGAGAAGAAGCTACTCATGCCCGACTCATCGCGCAAGAGTCTTGGTTAAAAAGCAGTGGACAGGACTATTTCTCGAGCTTGTCGAGGCGCTTCTCGAGCGCTTCCACCCGCTCCAGGGCTTGAACCGCGATTGCTTTTAAAGCTTCAATCTCTTCGCGGCTGGCCAAGTCCATATCCGCGATCATCGCTCTGACGCGCGCTTGGCCCGCGGTCTTTACTTCTTCGCCAGCCGCACGGGCCGCGCCCATCGCGCCGGTCATCAGTCCAGCCAAATCATCGAGCATTGGGTTTTTCGTCGACATGTCTTGGACTCCTTCATGCGTCTTGAACCGATTACGATTTGTGCCTAGCAGATGGGGATGAAAATGCCGACAGGAAAGACCGCCGCATGAGTCTTCTCGCCATCACCGCCCAACAGGCCGCTATGAGCTTTCCCGAAATCTCGCCGGCCATCTTTCAAATCGATCTGGGATTCATCGGCCTCGGCAAGTTTCCAGTGCGCTGGTATGCGCTCGCCTATATAGCCGGTTTGTTGATTGGATGGCGCTATGCTCTCGCGCTTTGTAAGCGCCCCGCACTTTGGGGTGGCAACAGTCCGGCAACGCGCGACGATATTGACGACTTACTCTTCTATGCGACGCTGGGTGTGATCTTGGGCGGCCGCATTGGCTACATCCTATTCTATCAGCTGCCCAATGATTGGGACCGGACCATGCAACAGCCTTTAAGCCTGTTGAAGATTTGGGAAGGTGGGATGAGTTTTCATGGCGGCTTGATCGGCGTCGCGATTGCGATCTGGTTGGTGGCGCGACAAAGAAAAGTACAGCTCTTGTCGATTGGTGACATTGCCGGTGTGGTCACGCCGATCGGGCTTTTTCTCGGTCGGTGCGCAAATTTCGTCAATGCCGAGCTGTTCGGTCGCCCGGTGCCAGAAGGCAGCACATGGGGCATGATCTTCCCAGAAGGCCGTGTACCAGGATCAACGCCGAGCGCTTATAATTGGAATACGGGCGAGTGGGTTTATCAGGGCACTGAAGTCGCCCGTTACCCAAGCCAACTCTATGAAGCGGTTCTAGAGGGGCTGGTGCCTGCCATCATTCTCAGCATCCTGGCATGGCGCTTCAAAGCCCTGCAGCGTCCCGGTCTGATTGCTGGCCTATTCTTGCTGTTCTACGCGTTCGGCCGAACCGTTTCAGAACAATATCGAGAGCCCGATTCATTCGTCACATTTCTTCCCGACTGGATCACCATGGGCCAAATCCTATCGCTGCCAATGTGGGTCGGCGGTGCGATCTTGATCTGGTTCGCTCTGAAAAAGCCAAGTGTGACTGCAAGCGCGTGACCACGCTCAAAGATCGTCTCAAATCGATGATCCAAGCGAGCGGCCCCCTTTCGGTCGCGACCTATATGGACCTGTGCCTTCACGATCGTCGGCACGGCTATTACGCGACCCGGCCGGGATTGGGCGAAGACTTCATCACAGCGCCAGAGATAAGCCAGGTTTTTGGTGAGTTGATTGGATTGTGGGCTGCCAATGAGTGGCAAATGATGGGCGCCCCCTCACGTATAGCCTTGGTTGAAATCGGGCCTGGCCGTGGGACTTTAATGGCGGACGCGTTGCGAGCCACACGCGCTGTCTCCGGCTTCCATACAGCGATAGACTTAGCCTTCATCGAAGCCAGCCCGGTCTTGCGGGCAAACCTAGAACAGCGTTTCGCTGAGATGACGCCTCGTGTCTTATCGGATCTGGATGCGCTTCCAACAGAGCATCCAGTCATCCTGATCGCGAACGAGTGGCTCGACTGCCTTCCCGTGACGCAATATGTGCGCGTGGGAGACGCTTGGCACGAGCGAGTGATTGGATTGGACGAGGCGGGAGCGCTTAAATTCGGTCTTGATCCGGCAACCCTTCCTGAGGATATTTCGCCGACCCAGGACCAGGCGGTCATCGAACTTCAGCCCGGTCTAAAAACTGTCAGCGAAACGCTGTCTCAACTGTTCTCCGCAACACCAGGCCGCGCCCTATTTGTCGATTATGGTCCAGCCGACCGGACGCCAGACGATACGCTAAGATCCTTCAAGGCTGGCACGCAGATTGACCCGCTCGCTGCGCCAGGAGAGAGCGACCTAACCTGTGATGTAGACTTCGCCCGGTTGGTGCGCTTGCTGCGCCAACAAGGATTGCAGACGGAGGGGCCCATCGCCCAAGGTCTGTTCTTGCAAAGCCTTGGCGCGGAAGCCCGGCTTAACCAATTGGCGCGGCAGAATCCCGATGCCGCAGACACGCTCTATCAGGGCGTGGTCAAGCTCGTCGATCCGGCTCAAATGGGCACACGCTTCCAGGTGGTTTCTGTCGCCAGCGCGCGCTAGCCGCCTAACCCAGCCAAATTCGCAGCACTCTATAAGGAAATTCTTCAACGCTGTGTGACAGCTTTCGACCCTGCGCGCATAGGGGACTTACCGGGCTCGGGAGCCACCTATGATTAACATGATTTTTGGGATCATTGTCGCGATTGTCGCGTTCGGGATTTATCAACAGAAATGGTCGCCCACCGCGATGGAACGGACCCTGGCGCGTCCGCCCGTTTGGATCCAGGCCGCACTTCCAACGCTGCTCGCCTTGACCTTATGGACCAGTCTGTTCGGGATGAACAATATTCTCGGTCTGCCTCATTTCATGATGGATCAGGCTGGCCTGTTCGTGCATGAGGCGGGTCATTTTTACTTAGTCTGGGCTGGAGAATTCCTCAACATACTTGGTGGAACATTGTTCGAGCTCGGCACCCCAATGGCGCTCGCAATTTGGTTTTACATGATGGGTCATCAGCGTTGGACGGCGATCTTCATCGCCTGGCTCTCTGTCGGTTTCTTCGGTGTGGCGCTTTATGCGGGCGATGCTCAAGATAGAGTTCTGCCTCTACTGGGCGTGGATAAAGATGGGCATGATTGGCACAATATGCTGTCCATGCTGGGCTGGCTTGATGCCACACCGATGATTTCGGACGCGTTCTGGGCCTGTGGCCTCGTCTCTGGGATCACATCCATTCTCTGGGCCAGTTGGGCGATTTATCGCTCAAATCGGCCTGACACGCCCCTTCCCCAAGGGAAAAGCTGATTTCTCTTAGAAACAGATTTCAAATTTCCGCGCCAAACTGACGCTAACGTCAAGGTAAGCCTTGTGTTTCTTGGCGGTCCTGCTACCTGCACGGCAACAACAAACCAAGCTAAACTCCGGGAGTTGCCCATGAAGGTCCTCGTGCCTGTCAAACGGGTCATCGACTATAACGTGAAGGTCCGTGTTAAATCGGATCAGACCGGTGTCGATCTGGCCAATGTCAAAATGTCCATGAACCCATTCGACGAGATCTCCGTCGAAGAAGCCGTGCGGATGAAAGAAGCCGGAACGGCAACGGAAGTTATCGCCGTCTCGATTGGACCACAGCAAGCACAAGAGACGATCCGCACCGCCCTAGCTATGGGCGCTGATCGCGGCATCCTGATCAAGACCGACGATGATGTTGAGCCTCTCGGCGTGGCGAAACTTCTCGCCAAAGTGGTCGAAGCTGAAAGCCCGGACCTGGTTATTCTCGGCAAGCAAGCGATTGACGATGATAGCAACCAGACCGGCCAAATGCTCGGTGCCTTGCTTGGCTGGCCACAAGGCACATTCGCCTCTGAGGTCAAAGCCGAAGGCGGTACAGTGAACGTCACCCGCGAAGTCGATGGCGGTCTGCAGACCGTCGCCCTTGAAGGCCCAGCGATTGTCACCACTGACTTGCGTTTGAACGAGCCCCGCTATGCGTCTCTGCCAAACATCATGAAGGCCAAGAAAAAGCCGATCGATATGAAAGAGCCAGGCGATTATGGCGTCGATATCTCGCCGCGCCTGACCGTTATTAAGGTCACGGAACCACCTGTGCGCGAAGCCGGTGAAAAAGTCGAAGACGTCGCAACTCTGGTCGAAAAACTCAAAACTGCGGGAGCTGTATAATGGCTGTTCTAGTTATTGCTGATCACGACAATGCGGCTCTGTCTGACGCAACCGCAAAAACCGTCACCGCAGCGAAAGCCTTTGGCGGCGATGTCGATGTTATCGTCGCAGGTAAAGGCGCGGGTGATGTCGCCGCTGCTGCTGCCGGTATCGACGGTGTCCGTAAAGTCCTTCACGCAGATGGCGATGCTTATGAAAAGCAGCTCGCTGAAGCGATGGAAGCTCTGATCGTCCCGCTCATGGATGGCTATGACGCCTTGTTCGCGCCGGCCACGACCATGGGCAAGAACGTCACGCCTCGTATTGCGGCAAAGCTCGATGTGATGCAGCTGTCTGACATTGTTGGCATTGAAGGCCAGGACACATTTGTCCGCCCTATCTATGCGGGTAACGCGATCATGACGGTCAAATCATCGGACGCGAAAAAAGTCGTGACCGTACGCGGTACGGCATTCGAAGCAGCAGGTGCCGGTGGTTCAGCAGCCGTTGAAACCGTTGACGCGCCTGGCGGTCCATTCAAGTCAGCCTTTGTCTCTGAAGAGATTGTTGCGAGCGATCGTCCAGAACTGACCGCTGCTAAGCGGATCGTCTCTGGTGGCCGCGCGCTCGGCTCCGCAGAAGAATTTGAGCGTTTGATGAACCCGCTTGCGGATAAGCTCGGCGCCGCCGTTGGCGCGTCGCGCGCTGCCGTTGATGCGGGCTATGCGCCGAACGATTACCAAGTCGGACAGACCGGTAAGATTGTTGCGCCAGAGCTTTACATCGCGGTCGGTATTTCCGGCGCGATCCAGCACTTGGCTGGTATGAAAGACTCTAAGATCATTGTCGCCATCAACAAAGACGAGGAAGCTCCAATCTTCCAAGTCGCTGATTATGGCCTGGTTGCAGACCTGTTCAATGCCGTGCCGGAACTGACCGACGCGCTGTAAGGTCTGAATCCTTATTCGATTGATAAACCCCAGCCCTCACAGGCTGGGGTTTTTCTTTAGGGAGCGCACCCGCTTGCGCCACCGTTCTGCCAGCGCAAGTTGGCATCCATGGTGGCTGCTGATGAGGTGAGGACGGGGCTGACCGTCATGGATCCTGACATGCGTCAGGAAAGCGGGTTAGAGGAGCGCGTGCCCAAGGTTGAACCTTCCTCTTTACTCAAATCGCACTAGTCTCACCATCAGAGGGGAAAAGGCCATGCGCAGTGAGATTGCGAAACATCTAGATCATGATCCGGATTTCGAGTGGCGCGGCCAAAGCGTCACCCGGATCGAAAACCTATCCGACATTATCTTCGCCCTGGCTTTGGGTATGATGTTGTTTGGTGGTCCACCCCCACAGACCTTTTCGGAGTTGGTGCACTTCCTGATTTCGATCATTCCGGTGACCGCGAGTTTCGCAATCTTATTCATGATTTGGAACGCCCATTTTGTGTTCTTCCGGCGCTACGCACTGGCGGACAATACCGTGGTCCTGATCAATTCCGCCTTGCTGTTAATGGTCTTGTTCACGGCCTATCCCCTGCGCTTCATTTTCGACAGCCTGTTCTGGTACATTGTGGGCAGCGCGACGGGCGATTTCAGCCAGCTCATGGAAACCGATATGGATATCGTGAATTCGGCGCGCAGCATGGCCTTTTTCGGCGCCGGCTATGCGGTCATCTATACGCTGCTCAGTATCATGTACGCGCATGCGGTGAATAAGGCTGAGCTGATTGGCTTGTCGCAAAAAGAAATTCTGATCACACGGCAGACCGTATGGATCCAACGCGGCGAAGTCGTCATCGCCATTGGGGTGAGCTTAGCCGCTCTATTCACACCGCTCGGTCCATTCGCGGGCGGCCTGATGATGCTGAATTGGCCGAATGCCTATTTGATGTCGTGGATTGTCGAGAAGGCAAGCCAAAAGCCTGCCGCAAGTGTCATTCATGCAGGACCAGACACTTAAGGCCCTGGGCGCTTAGCTACATTGCCGCGCCACGACATTGCAATTGTCATCGCGATAATAGGTGCAATTGCCTTGCGTCATGACCGCCGCACAAGAGCCACCACCACTATTCAGGGCGCCGCCACCGCCGCCAAGTTCGATCAGCGCCAAAACGGCGAAGACTCCGCCCGCAATATACAACCATTTGCGCGCAATCTCCTTATTCCGCCAAAGCAGATAGAGCGCGATGGGCCAGGCAACCAAAAGATACAGAAATGTGTTGAGCCCCGACGTCCCGATCAAAAGCGCGACCACGATGCCGACCGTAATCACAATCTTGTGCTTTTGCTCGAAAATGCTTCCCGTCCAGAGCAACCATAATCCGACGGGAAAGAAGACTAGCAACCAAAACACGACCAAATCGCGATTGTCTTTCAACCCAAGCTTTTTTTCGTCTGTATCCATTGCAACCCCTCCCATACTGCATGTTCACTGACCTCTAATCAGGTTTTGTTCAATCTGCAAAAGGCCATTTTGGGGCGTGGAGATCGGCGGGACAATGGAGCGCCGATATTAGGCGCTGATATGCCCAACAATGCGCCGCGTATGGGGTCGATCACGATGTTCAAACAGGTAAATGCCTTGCCAGGTGCCGAGCGCCATTTGCCCCTGGCGGATCGGGATCGATAGCGAGGTTTGCGTCAAAGCGGCTTTGATATGCGCCGGCATATCATCAGGGCCTTCGGCACGGTGCACCAAATAGGACATAGACGGGTCATCCGCGTCCGGAACCAAGCGCTGAAAAAAGGCGTTCAAATCGCGCTGAACATCCGGATCAGCATTCTCCTGGATGACCAAGGAACAAGACGTATGCTGACAAAACAGCGTCAGCAGACCCGTCTCAATCTGTTCACCTCTCACGAATGAGTCCACGGCGGCGGTAAACTCATAAAGCCCGGGGCCCGTGGTTGAGATCTCGAAGACAGTTTGCATCGCGCCAATCCCGAAACATAAAAAAAGCGGCTCGAAAGCCGCTTTTCTCTATTCTATGTATCCAAGAAACTCCGCAGTTTCCGGCTGCGGCTTGGGTGTTTCAGTTTGCGCAGCGCTTTCGCCTCAATCTGGCGAATACGTTCGCGCGTCACCGAGAATTGCTGACCGACTTCTTCCAATGTGTGGTCGGTATTCATGCCAATGCCGAAACGCATCCGCAGCACCCGCTCTTCGCGTGGGGTGAGCGAGGCGAGCACGCGCGTTGTCGTCTCGCGCAAGTTTGATTGGATCGCTGCGTCGACCGGCAAGAGCGCGGCCTTGTCTTCGATAAAGTCGCCGAGGTTCGAATCCTCGTCATCGCCAATCGGTGTCTCGAGAGAGATCGGCTCTTTGGCAATTTTCAGAACCTTGCGGATCTTCTCCAATGGCAGACCAAGTTTTTCCGCCAGCTCTTCTGGAGTCGGCTCGCGGCCAATCTCGTGCAGCATCTGGCGCTGAGAGCGGACGATTTTATTGATCGTCTCAATCATGTGCACCGGAATACGGATGGTGCGGGCTTGGTCGGCAATAGAGCGCGTAATCGCCTGACGGATCCACCAAGTCGCATAGGTCGAGAATTTATAACCGCGGCGATATTCAAACTTATCGACCGCCTTCATCAGGCCGATATTGCCTTCCTGGATGAGATCGAGGAATTGCAGGCCACGATTGGTGTATTTCTTCGCGATTGAGATCACCAAGCGCAGATTGGCTTCGACCATCTCTTTCTTAGCGATACGCGCTTCGCGTTCGCCTTTTTGAACGCGCTGAACGATCTTGCGATAGTCGTCGATCGGAATACCAATCTCTTGCGCGACCATTTGAATTTCGCTGCGAATGTCAGCGATTTTCTCTTCTTCGCGCTCGGCAAAGCGTTCCCACTTTTTCGACATGCCGCGCACGTCTTCGACCCAGTTTGGATCAAGCTCGCGGCCGAAATAATTCTTCAGGAACTCAGAGCGTGGGACACCATGCGCATCGGCAAGACGCATCAGCTGACCTTCCAAGCCCATTAGCTTTTTGTTGATCGCATAAAGCTGTTCCACCAGCGCTTCGATCCGCGCATTGTTGATGTGCATCGTCTTGAGCTCATCAACAATGTTCTGCGAAATGCCAGTATAATTCTCTTGGTCCTTCGGTGTCAGGCCTTTGCCTTCCATCCGTCGTGAGACCAGTTTTTCTTGCAGCTTGCGGAATTTGGCAAAGCCGCCAGCAATTTCGTCCAGCTTGTCGAGCACGCCTTCGCGCAATTCCGCTTCCATGCCGGACATGGACATTGCGGCGCCTTCTTCTTCATCTTCGCGTTCTTCGCGCGCATGGCGCTCTTCAACGGTCTCATTCTCGCGCGCTTCGGCTTCTTCTTCGTCGAGCTCGTCTTCCTCAGGCGCAGGATTCTCAGCGCCATAGGTCGCTTCAAGATCGATCAAGTCGCGTAGCAGGATCCGCTCATTCACGAGCTCGTCGCGCCAGACCATCATCGCTTCGAAGGTGAGCGGCGATTCACACAAACCGCGGATCATCGCATCGCGACCCGCTTCAATGCGCTTGGCAATGGCGATCTCGCCTTCACGCGACAGCAGCTCAACGGCGCCCATCTCGCGCAGATACATTCGCACAGGATCATCGGTGCGATCGGACCCGCGGGCATTGCCCTTCTTGGTCACCGCGCCAGTGGTGCCCGTCGTCGCAACAGCGGTAGACTTGGCAGCCGCTTCGCCTTCCTCTTCGCTATCAACCACGGTGATGCCTTGCTCGGACAGCATGGCCATCGTGTCTTCGATGCGATCGGAAGACAGCTCGTCTTCCGGCAGGATCTTATTCAGCTGCTCAAGCGTGACATAGCCCTTGGCTTTGGCGTCTTTGAGAAACTTTTTAACTTTGGTGTCGCTGAGATCGAGGACCGGACGGTCTTCATTATCTTCAAGTACTGCTTCCGCTTTGGCTTTCGCCATGTATCGCTCCTGTCCGCTGCGCACCGTGTCGCAACATACAATTTCCATTCCGTAAAAGGAGGATCAGTTCTGATCTGCCTTTTCTGCCGCCTCATTGAGACGCGCTGTGCGTGCCCTTCGTTCAGAAACGAGCCGATGCCGATGGCGAGCATCCTCAGGAGTGGCGAAGGCCTCTCCTGGAATACGGCCGGCAGGGTCCGAGCCTTCTAGGCGTGCATACTGCTCCAGGGCGATCAGCCATTCCCGCTCCTCTGACCCACCTTGGGGAATTTCTGGGATGTCGGGATAGTTTGTTAACAGTTCTGCAGCGCGCGATTTTCCAAGGCTCTCTAAATGGTTGCTGAGAGCCGCGCGGTCAACACCTGAATCTGCAGTATTTTGGCTGATAAGGGCATCCCGTATGGCTGAAACGTCCGGATCAGGAAATTCTGCCACAGCCAGCGCTTCGAACCCAACCTCGGCAAGGTGGTGCGAATCGACTGCTCGCACAACCAGACCGAGCCC
This sequence comes from Henriciella sp., assembly GCA_013213825.1. Taxonomy (GTDB): domain Bacteria; phylum Pseudomonadota; class Alphaproteobacteria; order Caulobacterales; family Hyphomonadaceae; genus Henriciella. Next base: position 40,827 of record JABSQA010000002.1, on the reverse strand, counting down.
ACGGGTCTTTGCGGGAGGCCCACCCCTTAGCGCTGGTGCGACCACTCGACCACCACGATTCGGCGCACTATTTGTCCCTCGCGTCGCCGCGCGAAGCTGCCACAGGTGGTCCCGCATGCGGGCTTTAAGCTCGCGCTCATAAGCGCTTTTCACCGCTCCGTTTTGGATGGCGCTCGCGGCTTGTAGCAGGCGTTGTTCTAATCCGGCTTGCCGTTCGGGCGTATCAACAGGCTCTAAATCGCGTTCACGGCGCCAAAGGACTTCGACCAGCGGCAAAGCTCCCTCAAGCGCTTTGCCCATCGCCCCAGGTCCTTTATCCCGTATAAGGTCATCAGGGTCCATCCCGTCAGATAGCAGACAGAAAAACACACTGCGGCCAGGTTGAAGCCCGGGCAATGCCCGCTCAATCGAGCGATAGGCCGCGCCGAGACCCGCGCGGTCACCATCAAAACATAAGACGGGCTCAGGCCCTGCACGCCACAATAGGCTCAGCTGATCTTCCGTCAGGGCTGTGCCAAGCGGCGCCACCGCATGGGCAAAGCCCGCCTCGCTGAGGGCAATAACATCCATATAGCCTTCACAAACGATGAGCCCGCCTTCTTCCGTCCCCCCGAACGCTTCTCGCGCCGCCTTATAGCGGTAGAGCACACGCGACTTGTGAAAGAGTGGCGTGTCCGAAGAATTGAGATATTTTGGCTTGGCGTCCGGCTGTAAAGCGCGTCCGCCAAAAGCGATCACGTGTCCGCGCGGGTCTTCGATCGGGAACATGAGCCGCCCTCGGAAACGATCATAAGGTTCACCGCCGCCATCTTTCTCGACCGCCAAGCCCGCTTCGATGATTTCGCTCATCGAGAATCCATTGGATTTGAGATGCTCGATCGTCTTGCGCCAATCATCGGGAGAGTAGCCCAGCCGATAGATTGCCCATCTGTCTGGGCGTAAGCCGCGATGTTCCAAGTATCGCCGCGCCTCGGCACCTTCGGGGGCGCGTAGACAAGATTCAAAATACGCCGCCGCGGCTTCGCACGCGCCGTAGAGTCGCTGCCGACGATCATATTGTTCTTGGCTCTCTGGCGTCGCTTTCGGCAGGGACATGCCGGCTTCTTCCGCCAGCTTCTCCACGGCTTCCATAAAGGATAACCGCTCTGTCTCCATCACAAAAGAGATGACATCGCCGCCGATCCCAGAGGAGAAGCATTTAAAGATCTTCTTCTGGTCATTGACGTAGAAACTCGGTGTTTTCTCATTGGTGAAAGGCGACAGGCCGACCCATTCTTTGCCTTGCTTTTTCAGCTTCACCTTTCGCCCAATCACATCCGAGGGACGGATACGGGCTTTTAACTCGTCGACAAAGCCGTCTGGGATGCGGATCGGTGGGTTCATATGCTCTTTATAACGCGATCAGGCCTGGACGCGAGACACTGTCTGGATTCGGGCGAAAATCGCAGGGTTTGTTCAAATTTGATCGATTGATTCAATCCTTCTCTAGCCTTGATGGCATAAGTTTGACGGAGGTGGACAGATCAGTGACTTCAAGACGCGCTATTTACAATGTGCCGTCCGAACGCGACTTCGTGGCGAGCATGGTAACGACCAGTTTGATCATCCTGGTGATCGCAGTGGCGATCTCTGCGACGACGACCTGGTACACAACGCGTGCCTATGAACCG
>JABSQA010000002.1:0-39147 GCA_013213825.1 Henriciella sp. | reverse complement strand
GCTTTGCGCACAGCGATCATTCTGCCGCTCATTATTGTGCCTTTATGTACGGGTATTGTCGGCTTCCAATCTGTCAGCAATCACCGCCGGATGATGGCCATCTCGGAACTGGCGCGGACAGACGAAATGACTGGATTGGCGAATCGCCGAGCCTTTATGTACGCCGCGCATGATCGTTTTGCCGCCACTGATTTTGAGTATGCTGGCCTGTCTTTGATGATTGTTGATCTCGATCATTTCAAACAGGTCAATGATGTCTATGGACACGATGCGGGTGACGAAGTGCTGATTCATGCCGCCAGACAGATTGTGGAAGCGTGTCCAGAAGAGAGTTTGGTGGCGCGCCTCGGCGGTGAAGAATTTGCTATCATGATGCCGTATGAAACCATTTCAGAGTTGCACGAACGCGCTGAGTCCATCCGCGCGCGCGTGGCCGCGCATCCATGTGATTATCAAGGCACAAGCATCCGCGTATCGGCGAGCCTTGGCGTCGGCATTGCGCACCCCCGCGATTCAGTTAGCTCGGTTCTATCACGCGCTGACAATGCGCTGTATGAAGCCAAAGATCAGGGCCGCAACCGGTTTAGCGTCGCAGCTTAAGGGGCTTCGGGTTCCTCAATTACGGGTTCCTCTGAAATCACGCTTGGCGCTTGCGACAACCAGTCTGCCAGCGCCTTATACATGGCAAAACTCTGATCATCATGCGCGCGGACATATCCTTGTGGCCAGGCGCTAGACCGCGCCACGACAATATTGTTGGCGCGATCGACATATAGCGTTTGGCCATTCGCCCCGGACGCCGTGAACGTCCCATCGGCATAGGTCCACCAATGCCACGCATAACCGCGATTAGGGTTTGGATGAACTTCGCCAGGCTTCAAGTGGGCGTCATCTGAGACCGTCGCCCGATCGACCCAATCCACAGGCAAAATCTGTTCACCCTCCCAGACTCCGCCTTGTTCAATAAACACACCAAAGCGCGCCCAATCGCGCAGCGCGGCATTAAACATCGCCCCGCCCACTTCAGCGCCATCCGCTCCCGGATGATCGAGGATCCATGCGCCGGAATGCTCCATGCCCAAGGGGCGCCAAATTTTTTGCTCGAGATATTCCGCCGCATCCATTCCGCTCACCCGGCGCACCAATTCAAGCAAGACCTGACTTTCTGCCGTATTGTAATTGAACTTTGTTCCAGGATCATTTTCGCGCTTGTAAGCAATGGCCAAATCAAAGGCTGGGGCTTGGCCCGTGACGACACTTTTGGTCATGAACGCGTTCGTATCGTCCATATTGCCCGTCCATAGATCGGGATCGTAGCGAACACCGGATGACATTTGCATCGCCTGTTTCACCGTAACGCCATCATAGGCGGTGCCGGCGACCTCAGGCAGATATTTCACCAATGGATCATCAACGCTGTCGATCAATCCGTCCGCCACGGCCACACCCACCAAAGTCGATGTGATCGATTTGACCAAAGACCAGGTGGTGAATCGCGTCCCGGAATCCGCGCCACGCCCATAGGATTCATGCAGCACCTGCCCATTATGAACAATGATCAGACCGGAGGTTTCCATTTCCGTGTAGAGATCGGCAAGTTGGCGCGTTTCCCCTTCATACTCATAGGTGAAGCCGTCCAGGACCCCTTCACGTTTCGGGAGCGGTGCGCTGTCTTCACCGGATGCCACGGTACGGGTTGGATAAAACTCGCTGGCATTTTGAAAGAAATAGTCCGCGTCGCCTTCAAACGCCGCCGCACGCGCCATCACATCGGTCAGCGGTGGGACGACGCTATGATAGGTGAAGCCGCCAATGAAAGCGCCCAAAATGAGCGCGCCTAATGCGATGATGAAAGATTTCATGGATCAGCCCTCTCACAAGATTAGGCTGAATATGCGCTAAGTTTGACGGATTGGTCTAGCCTATCGCCGCGCGAACAGCTTTGCTGGCAGGTCCGCACTCGATTCGACCAGGATATTTTTCGCGAAGCGCGCTCATGCACCGACCAACATCTTTGAGCTTGTGCGCCTGCAATTCGCGAACGACGGTTTCAGCCGCGACATTCAAGTCTTCGCCGGCAAGCGGCTTTGGCAGGAAGCTGGTTAGAACCTCCAATTCCTCGCGCTCACGCTCAGCATCGACCACGCGTCCAGCGTCATCATATTGCTTGATCGACTGTTCGCGTTGGGCCGCCATGGTTTCGAGCAGCTCAACAATCACGTCATTATCACAGCCAGAGCATTCACCGCGGCTGCGCGCGATCACATCGCGATCGTCCATCGCACATTTCACTAGGCGCAATGTCTGCGCGACAACGCCATTCACATCGTCCGACTCCGCTTGGTCGAGCGCTGTGTTAATGCGATTTCTAAGTGTGAGTTGGACGGTTTGATCCAATTGACCCATATGAACGCCTCAAAAAGCCGTTATTTCCACTCCAAAACCGCTTGACGGTCCTGGCCGCAGCACTCTATCTGCCACCCGTTTGCCTGAGAAACCGTTAAGGCGACAAAACGGACGTGAGTCCAGCGAAACAACGGAGGTAAGGGCATGAATGACAAAAATCAATCCGGTTTCGCCATGCAGGCGAGCGGGGCACTCGCATTGGCAGACGGGACCGTCTTCCTCGGAATCGGCGCGGGCCGCGTAGGCATTGCCGTTGGCGAGCTTTGTTTCAATACGGCAATGACGGGATATCAGGAAATTCTAACTGATCCTTCATATGCAGAGCAGGTTGTATTGTTCACATTTCCCCATATCGGCAATGTCGGCGCAAACCCTGATGATCACGAAGAATCTAGCCAACCCGCCACAAAAGCCGCCGTCGGAACGGTATTTCGCGAGGCCATTACACCGCCATCCAATTGGCGCGCCGATGATCATTTTGAAGCTTGGTTAGCGAAAAATGACATTATCGGTCTGTCTGGTGTCGATACACGCGCACTCACTCGCCTAATACGCGAAAAAGGCATGCAGAAATGTGCCATTCAGTACGCTCCTGAAGGCAATATCGACACCGAATCCCTGATTAAAGCCGCCCAAGCCTGGGCCGGCGTGGAAGCGGCGGATCTCGCCGCCAAGGTCGAAGCAGACGCTGAGTTCGACCATTCCGAGCGTCTATGGGATTTGGCAAACGGGTTTGCCGACGAAACCGCACCGAAAAAGCATGTCGTCGTGGTCGATTTTGGGGTCAAAAAAAACATATTGCGGAATCTCGCCTCGGTGGGGGCCCGCGCAACTGTTGTGAATGGCGAGACCAATTTTGAGGCTATCAAAGCGCACAAACCCGATGGAGTCGTGCTCTCAAACGGCCCAGGTGATCCAGCTGCAACCCATGCCCGTGTTGGACCTTTGCTGACCGCTTTGGTCGAGAGCGGATTACCGCTTCTAGGGATTTGTTTGGGTCACCAATTGCTCGCCCTCACCCTCGGCGCAAAGACAATGAAAATGGCGCAAGGCCATCATGGCGCCAATCACCCGGTCAAAGACCTTGAGACCGGAAAAGTCGAAATCGTATCCATGAATCATGGCTTCACGGTCGATCCTCAGAGCCTGCCCGCGGGTGTCGAAGAAAGTCATAGGTCTTTGTTTGATGGCACCAATTCGGGCCTAAAAGTCGCTGGTAAGCCGATTATCTCGGTTCAGCATCACCCCGAAGCGAGCCCGGGTCCACAGGACAGTTTTTACCTATTCCAGCGTTTCGCTGATTTGATGGCCGATTAGCGCAAGCTTTTCACCATCGCTTCAAACGCATCATAAACGCCGTCTGCGGTGACATCTCTATCCTGGCGCGCGAGGGCGAACCCAGCGCCATTCAGCGCACTTTGCACCATGACCGCCAAAGGCAGGATACGGTGCTCAGCGACAATGCCCTTTTTCGCCAAATCGCGAATACCAGCTTGGACGTTTTGGATGCCAAGATCGTGATCGCTTTCATACCAGCCCTGTAAGCTCAGAATGGCCGGGCCATCAATCAGTACGACTTTCTGGTAATCGCGCCGCGTGGCATATTTCAGATAGACGCGGCATCCCGCCAAAAAGGCACTATAGGGGTCGGTTAAACTGCGCGCAGCGATCGCAGCATCACGGGCTTCGCTATCCATTGCAACTTGCAGACGCGTCCAGACTTCCAGAAAAAGCTCTTGTTTGGTCCGAAAGTGATGGAATAAAGCCCCTTTTGTAATTCCGAGATCTTCACAAATCTCGTTGATCGACGTGTCCGCATAGCCTTCAGATGCGAAGCGTCTCGTCGCCGCGTCGATCAAATCTTCGCGTGTCTTTTCTGCATCAGCTTTGGAACGTTTCGCCATGGTCTTGTTTATTCGTACGATTTCTGGTTGACCGATCACATACCGCTGGTATGTAAAAAACATTCAACCCAATCAATCAAGCAATCGCAGTTGCTGATCGGGTCGACAATCGTTCACGTGAGTCGAGGGGACGTACGCGGACCAGATTAAAGCCGGATCGTATATCGCGATCCGGCTTTTTCAGGTCTAAACCTAGCGCTCGTCTTCTTCGTCATCGTCTTCATTGAGACGGAACATGCGAGGATCGATGCGAATATTGGTCTCGACATCAACCAGGTCGACCACGGTCGTCTGAAGGTTTCCATCCACCGCGAGCCAACCAAGCAAAGCGTAAGTCTCTTTGTCGAACACCATGGTCAGGGTGCCCTCCATTTCGCTATCGGCGTCGCTCACCCGAATGCCAATCCGCTCGCTATTCTGCATCACGCTCAACACATTTACATCTTGATCGACATTAAGCTGTGTCGAGAGAATGAGGCCGAGCGGTGTGGTGCCGATTGGAACACGATCCACGGTTTCTAAGTCCGTATCTTCCATGGCCACTGTGGTGCCGTCCGAAACGATCAGAACTGGGGTCGGGGCATCATATTCAAACCGCATGCGTCCAGGGCGATTGAGCGCAAAAGTGCCAGACACCACGCTGCCATCAACATTGGTCTGAAAGAACAGGCCTTTCGCGGTCTTCGCATCCGACAAGGCGGCGCTGGCATCGGCGAGAATGGCCGGCCATTGGTCGCTCGGAACGTCGCCGTTTTGGACCGGCGCAGGCGCCGGCTCGGTCTCAGCGCCATCATTTGTGGATTCTTCAACCAACTCTTCGGAGGGCTCAATTTCTTCCTGGATCAGAATCGGATCCGGGGTGATCGTGGTTTCATCCATCGCCTCGAGCACCGTTTCCTCATCTTGGAGGTCGGCCACAGGCGCTTCCGCTAGGTCTGAAACGGGCTGCTCAACAACAATTGGGTCCGCTGACAAATCATCGGCCGCCGTTTGCAGGTCGACATAAATTTGTGGCCCGATCGCAATTGCGAGTGCGATGGTAGATACCAATCCGATAACCATGAGAGTGCTCCTCTTCCAGGCTTTCACATAAGCGCGTTGAGGCAACAAAAACAGGGCTGAATCAAGGCATTTGTGCCTGTTTTCGTTGCCTTTGGTTCAGTTGCGCCCGGTTCAGAATTCGATCGCTAGTGTGCGAATATTGAGAAAAATTTTCCACAGGATATTCGAAAAGGATAAAGCCCTGACTCCTAAGTCAAAACATCGTCGCCAGCTCGCACAATAGGGCGAGTTATCTATCGGATTGCTTTTAATTCACTTGGCGAAATCGAAATCTAGTGGCGTTCTATCCACGCAACTGGGGAACTTCTGAAATGAAAACCACCCTCACTGTAATCGCGGCAGCTGCGCTTCTTGCAGGCTGTCAAAATGTTTCAAATCGTACGCTGAGCACCACCGCCGGCGGCGCCATCATCGGCGCTGGCGTGGGTATGATGGCAGGCGGCGATGACAAACGAAATGCAGCCATTGGAGCTGTCGTCGGCGCACTCGCGGGCGCAGGCGTCGGTGTCTATATGGACAAACAGGAAGAAGAGTTGCGTCGCCAAACCGAAGGCACGGGCATTGAAGTGCAACGTGTTGGGGATCAAATCGCTTTGACAATGCCATCCGGCATCACTTTTGACGTCAATAGCGCTGCGATCAAAGGCGACTTTTATGGCCCATTGGATGATGTCAGCACGACCTTGATCGAGTATCCGCAAACTGCGGTCGATGTGGTCGGGCATGCCAGCGCCGATGGTCCTGACGACTATAACCAGGCCCTATCTGAGCGGCGCGCGAACTCAGTTCAATCTTACCTGGTCAACAGTGGTGTGCAGTCCGTCCGTCTGCGCGCCTTCGGCATGGGTGAAACCCAGCCTATTGCCGATAATGCCACTGAAGCAGGCCGGATCGCCAATCGTCGCGTTGAGATCCTTCTCACGCCTATTGTCGAAGACGGCGCTTAAGTCACAAGGAAGGCCGGAGCCATTGGCTCCGGCCTTTTTTCTTGTCCACTAATTGTTGACTCCGCCGTACCGATCATACGCTTCATCAATAATTCGCTCCACAGGCTTCTGACCCGTTCGGGCATAGTCATTTGTGGGTTCAAGCGTCACGATCAGCGGATTGGGTACGAGCTCCTGCATCGCTCCATTATTGGCATCAATGACGGCACCAACGCCCGCTGTCGTGAAGACGTTCGTCATAAGATGCGCACTTGTTCCTTCAGATCGCGCATGCATCACTTTAAACGACCGCGTTTTGTATCCCTCTTTCTGAACAGAGACAGTAAAGTCGGCTTCCCGGCTAACACCGGGTATGACGCACGGGGTCGGCGCACAGCCCTTTCCTAAACTGGTGCGCACTTGGGCGCCCGAGGGACTGGTTTGAATTTCGAATGGTTCTGTGGTGCCGCGATCAATCGTGGCGCAGGCACTTGTCAGCGATAGCGCACATGCAGCGACCACATGTGAGAGTGAGACTTTCATTGAGGTTTCCCTATCTTCAGCGTCCCACGCGCGGAAGATGCCCCGAGTTCGTTAACGCAAATAAAAAGGGACAAGACTGAGTCTTGTCCCTTTTTATCGATTTTCCCGCAATTGGATTATGCGGCGGCTTTCGCCTTCACGCCACCGGGTGGGAAGCGCGAATAGAACGTCTCGCCATTCGCAGCCATGTCGCGCAGAAGCTGCGGAACCTTGAACCGGTCGCCATACTTTTCAGCCAGCGCATCCGCTTCGGCGACAAATTCTGGAATGCCCCAAATCAGATCCATGTAAGACGCACAGCCGCCTGTATACGGTGCGAAGCCCCAAGCCAGGATAGAGCCGATATCGGCATCGCGAGCATCCGTGATGACGCCTTCTTCGAAACAGCGAGCAACTTCCACCGCCTGGCGCACCAGGAAGCGGTTGGTCAGGTGCTTTTTGAGCTCTGGTGGGCATTCATCGACCGTGACATCAATCCGGGTGTTGAGGTCTGGCCAGAGGCGAGACGGCTTACCCTTTTCATTATAGTCATAGAAGCCCTTACCGGCTTTGCGGCCAACCCGGCCTTGGTCCTCAACCAGCCAAGCCATCATCTGGCCAAGCTCATTCGAGTCATAATCAATGCCAGCGGCCTGCGCCATTTGACGGCCGACTTTCAAAGCCGTGTCGAGACCGACAGAGTCGGATACTTCCAAGGCGCCCATAGGCATACCAGACTGACGTCCGACATTTTCGATGATGGCAGGCTTAATCCCTTCGGCCAGCATCGCCATGCCTTCTTGGGTATAAGTGCCGAAGCAACGCGATGTGTAGAAGCCGCGGCTATCATTGACGACGATTGGTGTCTTCCGGATCGCCAAGACATAGTCGATCGACTTGGCCAGCGTTTCTTCGCTGGTCTTTTCACCGGTGATAATCTCAACCAGACCCATCCGCTCCACGGGGGAGAAGAAGTGGATGCCGATAAAGTTCTCTGGACGCTGAGACGCTTCCGCCAGGCCTGTGATCGGCAAAGTAGAGGTATTCGAACCGAAGACAGCATCTGCGCTGAGAACGTCTTCCGCCATTTTGGTGATCTTGGCTTTCAGTTCGGGGTTCTCGAACACCGCTTCGACAACAAGGTCAGCGCCTTTGACATCGTCATAATTGTCGGTCGTGGTGATCAGGTCGAGCAAAGCATCGCCTTTTTCCTGGGTCGACTTGCCGCGTGAAATGTCTTTCTCGACCAAGCGGCGAGAATAGTCCTTACCCTTCTCAGCATTCTCTTTCGAGATATCGACCAAAACAGTTGGGATACCCGCTTTGGCTTGGACATAGGCAATACCTGCGCCCATCAGACCAGCGCCGATCACAGCGATCTTCTTAAACTCTGTTTTCGGATAGCCCGCGGGGCGGTTACCGCCCTTTGACAATTCTTGCATCGACAAGAAGAGCGAACGGATCATCGCTTTCGCTTCAGGACGTTGCTGGGTGTTGATGAAATAGCGTGTCTCAATCCGTAGACCGGCATCGATTGGCACCTGCGTGCCTTCATAGACGCAAGACAAGATGTTCTTTTGCGCCGGATAGTTGCCGTAAGTGTTGGCTGCGAGCATCGCATTTGACATGGTCGCGACTTGGCCCGCACCGGGTGCACGGTGCACCACGCCTCCTGGCATTTTGAAGCCTTTTTCGTCCCAAGGCGCTTTCGCGTCAGGATTGGCTTTGATCCAGGCCTTACACTTTGCCACCGTATCGGTAGACGGCGCCAGCTCATTCACGACGCCCATTTTATGGGCTTTGTCAGCGTTGAAGCTCTTGCCTTGCAAGATGAGCGGCAGGGCTTCTTGCACCCCGATCAAACGCGGCAGACGTTGCGTTCCACCCGCGCCGGGTAGAAGCCCGATCTTGGCTTCTGGCAACCCAAATTGGATCTTCGGATTGTCATTCGCGGCCACGCGGTAATGACCGGCCAATGCGACTTCGAGTCCGCCGCCAAGGGCGAGACCGTCCAGAGCCACGGCGACGGGCTTGCCGCAGGTTTCAAGTTCACGCAGCGTTTTATTCAGCGCAAACCCGCGTTCAAACTGCATCGCTTTCAATTCGGCTTCGCTCATCTCGGCTTCGGATTTGCCACCGCCGCCCGCGCTTTCATTCATCTCGCCAAGGTCTGCGCCCGCGCAGAAGCCAGACGGCTTGCCTGAAGAGATAACCAAGCCGGTGATCGCATCATTGCTCGCGACTTCATTCGTGATCGCGATAATGTCGGCAACCGCTTTGCCGGTAAGTGTGTTCATGCTGCGGCCCGGCACGTCGAAGATTGCGTGCGCGATGCCGTCACCATCAATATCGAAAGAGAATGTTTCGAGGTTCATTTGTCTTTTTCCTGAGACTCTTGGGTGTCATCACCCGTATTCTTACTGGATTGTGAAAAGGCGAAACCTAGCCCGGCGCCGAGCGCAACACCTGCACCCAGCCCAGCCGCTATATTATCCGTAGCAACACCAATCGCGACCCCTATCGAGATCCCGACGGCGATGCCTACTGGAAAGCCTGCCCCTTTCATGTGAATTATACCCGCTCGATAATCGTCGCGGTACCCATGCCTGCGCCAACGCAAAGCGTGACCAGGGCTGTTTCTTTGTCTGACCGCTCAAGCTCGTCAACCATTGTGCCGAGCAGCATGCCGCCCGTTGCGCCGAGCGGATGGCCCATTGCGATGGCGCCGCCATTGACGTTCATCTTGTCATGATCAATGCCGAGCAAGTGCATCATCAGCATTGGCACAGAAGCGAACGCTTCGTTGAGCTCGTAAAGATCAATATCATCGACTTCCATGCCAGCCTTTTTAAGGGCTTTCAGGGTGACGTCGGTTGGGCCGGTCAGCATGATGCCAGGCTCAGATCCAATAGATGCCATTTGCTTGACGCGGGCCCGCGGCTTGAGACCAAGCTGCTCGCCCATTTCTTTTGAACCGAACAGAACCGCTGAGGCGCCATCAACGATGCCAGACGAGTTACCCGCATGGTGGACATGGTTGATCGCTTCCAATTCTGGGTAACGCTGCTTGATCACTTCATCAAAGCCCATGGCGCCCATACCGGCAAAGCTTGGGTTTAGCGCAGCGAGGCTCTGCATATCGGCTTCAGGGCGCATATGCTCATCATGATCGAGGCGAATGCCGCCCATTTGATCCTTCACCGCGACGATGGATTTTGAGAAACGCCCCTCTTCCCAAGCCCGCGCGGCACGCTTTTGGGACTCAATCGCATAAGCGTCCACATCATCGCGCGAGAATCCCCACTTGGTGGCAATCGTATCTGCGCCAACGCCTTGCGGCGAGAAATAAGATTTCAGCGCGATTTGTGGGTCAGTGGACCAAGCGCCGCCAGCGGCGCCCATCGGCACCCGGCTCATGCTTTCAATGCCGCCACCAATCGCCATATCGGCTTCGCCGGTCATGACTTTTGCTGCGGCCATATTACAGGCTTCGAGGCCGGACGCACAGAAGCGGTCAACTTGGACGCCCGCTGTTGTCTCTGCATAATCCGCATTGAGCACCGCGATGCGCGCAATGTCGCCGCCTTGTTCACCCACGGGAGAGACACAGCCCAGGACAACATCATCAACATATTTGGTGTCGAGATCGTTACGATCACGGATCGCTTCAAGCGTTTGCGTCGACAGCTCAAGCGCGGTGATTTCGTGCAAGCTGCCGGATTTTTTGCCTTTGCCGCGCGGGGTGCGAACGGCGTCGTAAATATAGGCTTCAGCCATGGGAGGTTTCTCCTGTTTTTAATCGAATTAGCTCAATCATTTTGCCGGCGCCTTCATAGGGTTGATGGCGAGTGACGCTCTGGCCCGCGCAGCTTCTTTGCCACGGGAGTCATATAGGTCAGCTTCCGCAAAAATCACTTGTCGACCAATGTTGCGAAGTCGAGCGGCGACTTCAATCACGCCGACTCTCACAGGTCGTAAAAAGGTTGTGTGCAGGTCGATCGTAGACGGAAAGGCACGCGTGCCCGTTTTCATCGTCGCCAACATGCCAATCGTGTCATCCAGCATGGCGGACAAGTATCCGCCTTGAATATAGCCTGCGGGATTGGTGAATTCTGGTTTGCCCTCAAAGGCCACACGGGTTTCCATCTTACTCATATCGAGAGAGATCAGCTTAAAACCGAGCGATTTGGAGCTCTCGGCCGGCTGAGGAAAGGTTTCCGCAAGAAGGTGGGAATCGTCGGGCATCAAATCACAACCTCAATCGAGCGCTCGGTAACTTCACCAGCAATATCGCGAAGTCCGGAGATCAATGCTCCGTTTCGCAGCGTTTCTATCGCGCGGCAGTTCACAAATTGGAGGTCGACATCACCCGGATAGCCCGGGCCGGGAACATCGCTTTCAACTGCGTCCCAGAGCGCATCCAAGTTTCGACCAAACTCACCTGGAGAAACCGCATCCGTCGCATTTAAATACGTATCCCAAAAGGCCCGTTCGGATGTGATCTGGTTACAATCAACTCGGATGACTCTTCTTGCGGACAATCTACAGCGTCCTCGCGATTAGCATTTTCATCACTTCATTGGCGCCGCCATAGATGCGCTGGACGCGGGCATCCTGGTACATTTGGCCGATCGGATATTCATCCATATAGCCCCAGCCGCCATGCAGCTGCAGACACTCGTCAATGATTTTACATTGCAGGTCTGAAATCCAATATTTGGACATAGACGCCGTCGCCGCATCCAGCTCTCCCTTGAGCAGAAGCTCGGTACAGTGATCGGCAAACACGCGCGCCACGGTGGCTTCGGTTTTACACTCAGCCAGTTTGAATTGCGTGTTTTGGAAATCCATGATCGTGCCGCCAAACGCTTTGCGCTGTTTCACATAGGCGACCGTTTCTTTCAGCGCGCGCTCGATCATGCCAATGCCCTGAATGCCAATAATGTGGCGCTCTTGCGGGAGCTGTTGCATCAGCTGAATAAAGCCCTGGCCTTCTTCTGGTCCGAGCAGGGCCGAGGCTGGGACTTTTACGTCATTGAAGAACAGCTCTGATGTGTCGGCAGCCGGCTGACCAATCTTTTTGAGATTGCGGCCACGTTCGAACCCTTCGACCTCGTCGGTTTCGACCATCATAATCGAAATGCCTTTGGCGCCTTTGCTCGGATCCGTTTTGGCGCAGACCAGGATCAGATTGGCCGTCTGGCCATTGGTGATGAAGGTCTTAGAGCCATTGATGACATAGCCATTGCCGTCTTTCTTGGCCGTGGTCTTGATGTTCTGTAGGTCAGAACCCGTGCCCGGTTCGGTCATCGCAATGGCACAGACCTTTTCACCAGAGGCAAGTTTAGGGAGGAGACGCTGCTTTTGTTCTTCCGAGCCGTAATGGATGATGTAGGGCGCGACGATGGCATTGTGCAAACCAAGCCCGAACCCAGCAATGCCTTGCTTTTCGAGCTGCTCAATGATCACCGCATCATGACGGAAATCACCGCCCGCACCGCCATATTCTTCGGGCGCAGAGACGAGAAGCAGACCTTGCTCGGCCGCTTGCGTCCAGACTTCGCGCGGCACAACACCCGCTTCGCGCCACTCTTCGACATGCGGCTTCAGTTCTTTCTCGAAAAACTGCGCAACCGCATCATCAAAAATCTTAATCTCCTCATCCTGACGCCATTGTGCCAAAGGGACATCGAGAACATCAGACATGAGAAAACTCCTGAGATTTGATTGTGACGTTTACGTTCACGTCAACATAGGATTTCTACGCTGTTTTGGCCAGTCATGACGTAACGAGAAGTTACACAAGAAAGCCGCGAACCTGTTGGGTTTCGCGGCTTTCTCCATGATCTTGATTAGAACCGGTCCGCGGGCATCGCCATCATCAGCTCAGCCCCCGTCTTCAGTTTCGCCAAATGCGAGGCCGCTTCTGGCAAAACCCGAGACACATAATATCTCCCGGTCAGGATCTTATCATCGTAAAACGGATCATCGCCCTTTTTCTCAAGCGCAACTTTCGCCATCAGAGCCCACATATAAGTCAGCGCTGTAAGGCCGAATAGCTGCAAGTAATCTGACGAAGCAGCCCCTGCATTATTAAAATCGCTCATGCCTTTCTGCATCAACCAATTGGTGCCATCTTGTAGCTGAGCTTTGGCCGATTTCAGACCTTCGATAAAAGGTTCTAGCTCGGCATTGCCTTCATGGGTCCCGATGAAATCATCGATCTCAGCGAAGAAGCTGAAGACGGCGCGGCCGCCATTTGACGCCAATTTACGTCCGACCAAGTCGAGCGCTTGGATACCGTTTGTGCCTTCATAGATGAGGGTGATCCGGCAATCGCGAACGAACTGTTCCAAACCCCATTCTTGCGTGAAGCCAGAACCGCCATGGATTTGCAGCGCCTCATTCGCCATCTTGAACCCGCGATCGGTCAGGAACGCTTTGAGGACGGGTGTCATCAACGCCATATAGTCGCCGGCTTTTTCGCGCACTTTTTCGTCCGGCGATTTATGATGCAAATCGCCATACAAGGCGGTCCAATAGGTGAAGGCACGCGCACCTTCGATGAATGACTTTTGATCCATCAACATGCGGCGCACGTCCGGGTGTACGATGACCGGATCCGCGGCTTTGTCAGGATGTTTCGGTCCGGTCAAAGATCGCCCTTGGATGCGGTCATTGGCAAAGTCGACGGCATTTTGGTAGGCCACTTCGGCCTGTGCCAGACCTTGCATACCAACGCCAAGGCGCGCTTCGTTCATCATCACGAACATGGTGCGCATGCCTTTATGCTCTTCGCCAACGAGCCAACCGGTCGCGCCATCATAATTCATCACGCATGTGGCATTGCCGTGAATGCCCATCTTCTCTTCAAGACCACCGCAAGAACACTCATTGCGATCGCCGAGTGAGCCATCCTCATTGACGATATATTTCGGCACCACGAAGAGGGAGATGCCCTTAATCCCTTCCGGCGCGCCTTCGATCCTCGCGAGCACCAAATGGATGATGTTCTCGGTCAAGTCTTGCTCACCGCCAGAGATCCAAATCTTTTGACCTGTGATTTTGTACGACCCATCTGGCTGCGGCACAGCTTTGGTTTTGATCAAGCCGAGATCTGTTCCGCATTGTGGTTCGGTCAGGTTCATAGTGCCGGCCCATTTGCCTGACGCCATGTTCGGTCCGTACATCGCCTTTTGCTCTTCCGATCCCCCCGCCATCAGAGCTTCAAATGCGCCGGAGGTCAGCCCAGGATACATGGCGAACGCCATATTGGCGGATGAGTTCATCTCTTGCGTGGCCATGTTGACGACATAAGGCAGGCCCTGACCGCCCATGTCTGGCGACTTGCCGAGCAGCAACCAACCATTCTCGACCATTTGAGCATAGGCTTCTTTAAACCCGTCAGGGGTTTTGACACTGGCATCAGCATTGCGCACGCAGCCTTGCTCATCGCCGACTTTGTTCAGCGGGAAGAGCACTTCTTTGGCAAACTTGCCGGATTCTTCGAGGATCGCATCAACCAGGTCTGGCGTGGCCTCTTCAAAGCCCGGCAGGTTGGAATAGTTCTGAATCGACAGGACATCATGCAAGAGGAACTGCATGTCGCGAACAGGTGCATCATAACGTGGCATCTGGGTTTCCCTTAATGGTATTTATTAAACCGTGACGCTGGCTTTAGCGTCACGGTTTGGAAAGGTCATTCAACTCTTACGCGTCAGACTGTAAGTCGTTACGCGTCGTCGAGCTGGCGCCGAGCAACGGCGTCATAAGCTTTGAGATTTTCAGCTTCAGCAGCCCCAGGTCCAATTTTGTCGAGCTGCTCTTCCAGCCACTCAATCCCGTTGTGCAATTCCTGTAGGGCCATTTCGATATCTTCGCGTTGGCTTTCCAGCTCTTTGATTTGGTTCTGGAACTTGACCAGCGACATGCGCATTTGCGCCCGCTGACCGTCTTCAAGACCGTAAAGATCGAGAATTTCGCGAATATCTGCCAGCGGTAGACCGAGACGCTTCAAGCGCACGATAATTTTGACGCGGCCTCGATCTCGATGCGAGTAGACGCGGGTCATTCCATCCCGAGCGGGATGCAGCATGTCCTTGTCTTCATAGAAACGCAAAGCGCGGGGGGTGATTCCAAACTCACGGGCCAGTTCTGAGATCGAATAAGTCCGAGAGTCAGCGATAGATAGAGAAGTTACGGTATCAGGCATGTGTGCAACTATGCCCTGTGTTTACGCGAACGTCAACGTCACCCTCTCGCATGGTCAGTTCAAGGTATGAACAAAGCTTACGAATTTGCCGCGATCTGTTTACCTTTTTAACCAGGAATTAAGGCTGTCCGCGCCATCACACTACCAGAAATGGGTAAAATCGGTGCGCTGTTCCGAATCAGCGGGCCGGAATTCGGAGTGCCGGGCATGAGCCAATATGGGTCCTGGAGCGTTAAAGGTGTGGATGACCGCGCCCGCGCGATTGCCAAAGAAAAAGCGCGTCTCAAGGGCATAACGCTCGGTGATTACATCAATAATCTTTTGCTCGAAGGCCATAGCGAGGCGGGACCACGCGATCGCGCCGCGCCACCACAGTCGCATCAACCACAAGTTTATCCTGAAGGTTATCCCGACTCTCGCTTCGCGAATCCGCAATATGCCGATCCGTCGGCCTATGCGGAGCCGGTACGGACTCGGGCGCTGGACGGCTTGGCGCAACGGATTGAGGCCGTTGAGGCCCGTTCGACTTTGGCGATTACTGGCATTGACCAATCCGTACTTGGCTTGCTGGCGCGTTTGGAGAGCACAGAGAACACCACCTCTGCGATGACCGCTGAAGTCGAGCGAATGATCGACGAATTGCGCGAAACGCACGAGGTTCTGCACGATAAGGTCGGTGCGCTTGAGGCCGATGAAAGCGGTGCTCGAAGCCTCGAAGCGATGAAATCGCTCGAAGACGCGCTCGGCAAACTCGCGTCTCACGTCTACGAAGAAGGGCGCCTCAATCAGGACGAATCCGCAGCGATGAAGGGACGCGTCGAAGCCGGCTTCACCGATCTGAGCGAGCGCGTTGAAGGTATCGAAGTCAAAGTGGAAAGCACTCTGTCAGATGCTGCGCAGCGGGTTGAAAAAGCCGTAGAGCAAGCGGAATTGCGTGCAGAAGGAACGTCCCGTCACCTCTCTGAACGGGTCTCAGCGATGGAGTCCTCGGTCGCAACCAAATTGGCGAAAGTCGATGAGGTCGATGGCCGAATGAAATCTGTGGAAGGCGACGTTTCAGGCGCTATCAATTCCATGGAAGGTACGATGCTCCGTATTCAGGAGCGTCTCAACCGCGCCGAGCAAACCACGGACACCGCCCTTAAAGCCCTTGAGGGAACGTTTGCCAGTCTCGACCAGCGCATCAACTTGATCGCGGAAGCCGCGAGCCCCGAAAAAGCCGATGCGCTCCGCCAAGAGCTTGAAAAGCGTTTTGACGAACTCGCCTCTGACCTCCGTGTCAGCGTCGAGGAATCCCGTCGGTATTTAGCGGACGAGATTGAACGCGCTGCGGCGGGTAATAATCCCGAATTGATGGGCGCGCTGGAAACCCGTGTAAATGCGCTGGAAGGCGCCGATACATCCGCCCGTTTGGACGGCGTTGATCAACAGATCAATCACTTGTCCAACACCCTGGTCCGGCATGTCGAAGAGAGCGAGACACGCAGCGCCGAAGCGATTGAGAAAGTGGGAGAGCAAGTCGTTGGCTTGTCAGAATCGCTGAATCAACGCGTCGCCGAGGGCGAACAGAGAAATGCGCAAGCGATTGAGCAAGTTGGCGGGCAGGTCGACAATCTCGCCACGTCTTTCGCTCAACGTATTGCCGATAGCGAGCGCCGCAGCGCCGGCGCGATTGAGCAAGTCGGCCAGCAAGTCGCGACCGCGATTAAACATGTTCAAGCGCGTCAGGAACAGAGCCAACGTAAATTGGTGGAGAAAGTTGCAGGCTCCGAGTCGCGGCAACAGGCACGCCTTTCTGATGCCCTCTCCAATATCTCTTCCCGCTTGGCAGAGATGCAGAGCCAAACTGCGACGGCTGTGTCGCCAGTTCAGCGCGCCATTGTCTCTCTCGCATCACGGTTGGAAGCCCTCGAAGACTTTACCGCACCGCCAATGTCTGAGCCGACACCAGCGGCTGCGTTGCCGGATATGCCGGAACTCGAAGTCGATGACACACCCATCGAAATAGAAGTCGAGCCCGAGATCGAG
Source organism: Henriciella sp. (assembly GCA_013213825.1). Taxonomy (GTDB): domain Bacteria; phylum Pseudomonadota; class Alphaproteobacteria; order Caulobacterales; family Hyphomonadaceae; genus Henriciella. Next base: position 22,087 of record JABSQA010000002.1, on the reverse strand, counting down.
CCGGAAGCGGATCTCGAACCAGAGTCCGACCCGATGGAAGCGGAAGCAAATTCGATCGAAACGGAGCATTTTGATGACCCCGTCTCGGCGGAGACCGCGCGAGACGACGACCTAGAACTCGAAGCGGATGAACCGGAAACCATTGCCGCGGACGAGGATTTTATCGCGAACCTGCCGGACTTTGATGAAGAGCCAGATACGCTCGAAGCCGCCCCGGATGAACAAGAGCCGATTGCGGAACCATCTGTTCAAGAAACATGGGACGACGCGCTGGTCGGTGACGATTCGAGCGATGCCGTCGTGCAAGAAGCCGCTGAAGACCTGTTTATTGACGCCGACACTGACGACGCCGCGCAAGCCGAAAATGACCCATTAGCAGAGCTTGGAAGCTGGGATGAGTCGCAAGAAGAAACACGCGACTCAGACATTTTCTCTGCTGATGAGGAGGTCGATGATATCCCTGAATTGTTGCCCGAACTCGATGATGTCGACTTGGCGCACAATACAGATGATTTGATTGCAGACGCCCCAGACGCGCCAGATGCAGTAGACGAATTTGATCCGACGCTTGATGAAGGTGCGACTGAGCCCTCGGACACAGCGGATTATTTAAGCCGTGCCCGCAACGCCGCGATCGCAGCCGCAACCGATCCAAAGGGCGATGGAAAATCTCGCCGGGGTCGCCGGTCTGCCGCCTCGACAAATCCCAAATCTTCGAGCGGCCGCAAGTTCCCATACATCGCGGCGGCGTCGGTTCTGGCCCTTTCTGCGGCCGGGGCCGGAGGATGGGTCGCCCTGCGCGGCAAAATTCCATTCATGGACGCCAGCGCGCCGAATATTGAAACCAAAGCCAGCCTGGCTGAGGCTGGAATTGAAGCGCCACCCGCAACGGCAATTGAACCCAGTCTGATCGGTGTCGAATTCACAGAAACCGATATGGATCCGTTAGACGCAACGCTGTTCGAGGAAGAAGGCAGCGTCGCCGGCACGGTCGAGCCAGAACTGGCCGAACCAGCGCTCACGGAAACACCGCCCGCCGAAACGGTCTTGGCGCCGCCGATTTCTCTGCCGACTATTCCCGACGTGTTGACCAAAGAACAAGCCGCCGCGAATGGTGACGCCGTCGCACAATTCCAATTGGGTCTGGACCGTTTGGAAGCGCAGGACTTTGCCGTCGGCGCTGAAATGATCAGCGCAGCGGCACAGCAAGGCCTGCCTGCCGCGCAATACCGTTTGGCCAAACTGCACGAACGCGGAATTGGCGTACCACGTGACTTTACTGAAGCCCGCGCCTGGACAGAGCGCGCCGCGAATGGCGGCAATGTCAAAGCCATGCATGATCTCGCCGTGTTTTTCGCCGACGGTGAAGGCGGTCCGCAGTCTTATGCTGCGGCAGCAGAGTGGTTTCGTAAAGCTGCTGACTATGGCGTCTTGGACAGCCAGTTTAACTTAGCCGTGCTCTATGAAAACGGCTTGGGCATCTCGCCGAGCCAAGTTGAAGCTTTGTACTGGTACGAAATCGCTGCCGCCAATGGCGATGCCAGCGCCCCAGGCAATGTCGCGACCCTGCGCGAAGCCCTGCCGCTGGAACAGGCGCAGGAGGTTCAACTTCGCGCCGCGAATTGGGCTGTCACACCGACCAATGGACCCGCCAATGGCGAGTTTGGCGCACAAGCTTGGAACCAAGCCAATCGTGCGCAAGTCGAAGCGATTCAAACCGTTTTGAACGGACTGGGCTATGATGCTGGCGCCCCCAATGGCCTCGCCGGCGCTGGAACGCGCACGGCGATCCGCTCCTTCCAAGCCAATAATGGTCTTGCGACCACAGGTGAGATCACGCCGGATCTTGTGGCGGCGCTAAATCAGCAAGCTCAAGATTTGGCGGGATAACTCCCGCGGGCGCCAAAGCGCAAACGACGCAACAATATGTAGAGCCCGACGCAAACAGTCGCGATCGCAAGTGCGTGCGTGCCTAACCGCGTCCAATTGTTCACCACGATACCCAACAGCCCCCAAGCCAGCGCGATGAAATACCAGCCGTTTCGGCTGACATAATTGGCAAACACAAAGGCCAATGCCGATGCTGGAATAAGGGTCATCCAGAGCGACTGCCAGACCGAATCGCTCGGGCCGCGCTCCAACATCCAACGACCAAGGTCCGGAACACTGATCGAGACGGCCACAGTCAACCAGCCAGCAAATAGACCCACGGTAAGCCCATGCAAAATGCTCCGGCCAGTCCCGTCATAGGCTTGCGTCTGATCCAAGCGATAGGCGGCCTCCCAAGTAAAAAAGGCGATCGGCAGCAGCAGCAGAAAGTCGAGCCAGACCAGCCCATAGCTTTGCGCGCAAAACATCCAAACACTATTGCCAGCTGCCGCCAGCATTAAAGGCGGCGCAATCCGCGCGCTGGCATAAGTTTCAGCGCGTAAATGCAACACCGCCGTCAAAACGAGCCCGGTGAAAATCACACTCCAAATCGAAAAGAAAATACCGGTCGGCAATTCTGGCGGAATACCATCAGCAACGGCGCGGCTTCCAATCGATTCCCCAATCCCGAAGAGCGGCAGGACGGGCACCAGGAATTGCAGCAAAACAATCAATAAAAAAAGTGGTTTAGACGTAAGCATGACAATCAGCCTCCCTCGCCTCCATGGCAAAGACAAGCCAAAACTTCCAGTCATTCATTTGTGAACAGATCAGCGAACCGCTGCCGCCGCTTTGTATAAGGAAATGAATAAAGCGCGCGTGGCTGGCTCTGCGAGCCCTGCCCCGCCCGGAGACTTTGCCATCAGCTCAAGATCATGCAGCCGCTCCACAAGTCGAGTCAGTCGCGGGGTTGGCCATTTGCGCAAGCGCGCTTGGAAAGCAGGCCAATCTGATTTCCACACCGGCGGTTTCAGTTTCATCCCAACATTGCTCGCCCCGCTCTCGCCTTGCAAAGCTTGGGCTTCCAACATGCGGCTGGCTTCCATTTCAAACAAACGGATCAGGCTGATCGGCGACAGGCCGGTATCGATCACCCGATCAAGTTCCGCCTGAGCCTGCTCAGGTTCACCGCTCAGCGCCATAAGAACGGCCTGTCGGGCGCTCTCATCGGCATTGGTTTCACACAGAGCTTGGACATCGGAAATACTCACGGGTCGCCCTAAATTGTGGGCATAAACAGCAAGCTTTTCCATCTCAGCATTGGCGAGGCTACGATGGCCTGGCAAACCACCAACGAACGTGGATAAAGCATCGCCGTCGATCTCAACCTGGCGAGATTGTAAGAAGCTGCGCACCAAGTCCGACATATCGGTCGCGGAATCGGAGAAGAAATGCAACGCCGCAGCGTTCGGGGCCGCTTCAAAGGCGGTGCGCATTTTCGACCGTGTATTCAGCGATCCATTTTGCACAATCAGCTTCGCCGCGACGCGCTCCGGCGGCAGCGCCAATACGTCCTTTAAGATGGCGAAGAGTTTCTCGCCTTTGGTGCGGATGCGAAGGATCGTCGCTTCGCCAAGCAAGGAAACAGCCTCAAGCGCATCGAACATGCGCGCGGGATCACGCTTAACATCATCCTCGTCGAGCGTTTGCACAGTTGCTGGAGCGGTCTTCTCCCAGGCTTTGATCAATGCATTGGCATGGTCCGCGACAACACCTTCATCCTCGCCAAAGAGCAGCGCAAACTGACAGGCAGAATCAGGCTTTTTCGCAAATCGTTCAGCGCTATTGCCCTGAAACTTCATTCGGCATTCGCCATTTTGATTCGCAAATCATCGGCAATGCGGCGAGCCAGCAGCAGCATCGCCCGGTCTGTCGCATCGATTTGCGCGGTAATGTCTGAGAAGGGCGCATCTGGAACTAGGAAGCTGGTCTCTGCAGAGCTAGTGCCGGATAAGGCATTGCCTTCAAAAGCCAGCACATAATCCGCGCTGACGATAATATCGGTCCGCGTCGCCGCTTCGTCGGGCTGCAAAGCCAAGCGGCCAATCCTCTCATCGAGGACAATATTCAGGCTGGCGGGTCCATCCAGTCCCGGAAGCCCGGGCGCCAATTCCTGCAAGAGCGCTTTGCGTAAAGAATGCCCTGCTCGGCCCTCAATCGTTTCAACATTGATGTTTCCAGCGCCGCCACCTCCAGCATAGAGCGGCGTAAAGCCACAAGCAGAGAGCGTCAGAACGAGAAGGGCAAGAGCAAGCTGTTTCATCACACTACGATATTCACGATCCGACCGGGAACGACAATCACTTTCTTGATGGATTTGTCAGCAATGAAATTCTGAATGCCTGGTTCAGCCAGAGCGACAGCTTCAATGTCGTCTTTACTGGCGGTCTTGGAAACCGAAATTTCCGCCCGGCGCTTGCCATTGACTTGGATCGGCATTGTGACGCTGTCTTCAACCAAAAGGCTCTCATCGACGTCTGGCCAGGCCGCCGCCGAGCAGAGGCCGTCGCCGCCAATCATACTCCAGCACTCTTCGGCCAGGTGTGGCATGAAGGGTGTCAGGCATCGCGCCAACATAGACGCGCCTTCGAGGCGGGCATGCTGCAAATCTTCGCTGCCTTGTTCGGCTTTCTTCAACACGCTGACCCATTCATGAATGCTGGCAATTGCAGAATTGAAGCGAAACTCTTCAATCGCCTTATCGACAGCGTGGGCGGCTTTATGCGATGCCCGGCGCAAATCCGTTGCGGCTGAACTGTCAGACGGTGCGGCGTCACCGACGCCATCGCCGAGCGCATTAAAAACGCCCCAGACGCGCTGAACGAACCGTCCCGCGCCCTCCGCGCCTGACTGCGTCCATTCCACATCGCGCTCGGGCGGACTGTCGGATAAGACAAACCAACGCGCGGTGTCGGCTCCGAACGTGGCGATAATATTGTCCGGGTCGACGACATTCTTTTTCGACTTGGACATTTTCTCAATCGCGCCAACGGTCACCGGTTGATCCGTGCTGATCTCAAACAGACCTTGATCACGCGTCTCGACTTCAGCGGGCGTGACCCAGCGGCCATCTTCCGTCTTATACGTCTCATGCGTCACCATGCCTTGCGTGAACAAGCCGGCAAACGGCTCGCCGCTCGGCAAATCAACCTCGCCGACATCGCGCATGGCACGCATGAAGAAGCGGGCATAGAGCAAGTGCAAGACCGCGTGCTCGACGCCGCCCACATATTGGTCGACCGGCAGCCAATAGGCCCGCTCAGCTGGGTCATCGACACTGGCAAAGCGCGCAAAATACCAACTGGAATCATTGAACGTGTCGAGCGTATCCGTCTCACGCACGGCGTCCTTGCCACATTTCGGGCAGGCGCAATGTTTCCAAGTCGGATGATGCTCCAACGGATTACCGGGCTTATCAAAGCTGACATCATCCGGAAGTTTCACCGGCAGATCGGCCTCTGGCACCGGCACAATGCCGCAATCATCGCAATGGATGACCGGAATGGGACAGCCCCAATAGCGCTGACGGGAAACACCCCAATCGCGCAGGCGATAATTTACTGTACCGGTGCCAAGCGCCATGCCTTCAATTTTGGCGATGGCAAGCGACTTTGCCTCAGCAATCTCTTTGCCGTCCAAGAAGTCCGAATTCATGATCGACCCTGGCCCGGTATAGGCGGCCTCCATATCCGCACCCAGACCGGAGCCAACCCAAGTTGAAGAGGCCGCGTCCTTATCTGAGGGTTTCACCACAGGCAGGATCGGCAATTCATATTTGCGCGCAAAATCGAAATCGCGCTGATCGTGCGCCGGGCACGCGAAAATTGCGCCGGTGCCATAGCCCATCAAGACAAAGTTCGCGATATAGACGGGCAATGTCTGCCCTTCGACAAAGGGGTGTTTGACGGTCAAGCCCGTATCAAAACCCATTTTCGGGGCTTTCTCGATATCTGCCTCGGACGTTCCAAGCTTTGCACATTCGGCGCGGAAAGCGTCCAGATCCGTATTTTCCTTCGCCATTTCAATGGTCAAAGGATGATCCGGTGAGAGCGCAACAAAGCTCGCCCCAAACAAAGTGTCTGGCCGGGTCGTGAAGATGTCGACGCCGCCTTCGTGGCCCGCAGGGGCGGTGCCCGCCCACTCGAACCGCATTTGCAAGCCTTCCGAACGGCCGATCCAATTGGCCTGCATGGTGCGGACCTTTTCTGGCCAACGTTCTAGCTTTTGCACCTGCTCTAACAAGTCTTCGGCATATTCGGTGATGCGGAAAAACCATTGCACCAATTCGCGCTGCTCGACCGGCGCGCCTGATCGCCAGCCTTTGCCATCAATCACCTGCTCATTGGCCAGAACGGTATTGTCGACGGGATCCCAATTCACTTTGGCTTTCTTTTGATAGACCAGCCCTTTTTCCATGAATTTCAAGAAGAGACGCTGCTGCTCGCCATAATAATCCGGGTCACAGGTCGCGAATTCGCGCGACCAATCGAGCGACAGGCCGAGCTTCTCAAATTGCGCCTTCATGGCGGCAATATTCTGATAGGTCCATTCGCCAGGATGAACCTTCTTTTCCATGGCCGCATTTTCCGCCGGCATGCCGAAAGCGTCCCAGCCCATTGGGTGAAGGACATTATAACCTTTGGCTTTCTTATACCGCGCGACGACATCGCCCATGGCATAGTTGCGGACATGCCCCATGTGCAGCCGCCCAGAAGGATAGGGAAACATTTCAAGCACATAGGCTTTTGGCATATCGCCCGCTTCAGCCGGCGTTTTGGCTTTAAACAATTCCGCGGACGCCCATGCATCACGCCATTTGGGCTCCGCGGCCTGCGGATCATATCTTGAGGCCATCGCCTCCCCCATCCCTGTAAAAACTAGTCGAGTTCGGACGCTTTAAGATTTCGCGCCCGCACGAGGATCGCGTTTTCGAGCTGAATGCCGGTTTCTGGATCCGTTGCTGCATCCACCCAAGTGCCTTCTTCATTGACCTGTCTGAAGACACTTACTTTGACGCCATCTGCGCGGAGACGCGAGTCGAGAATGTAAACCGTCGCTTTGATCCGCTCATCGGCTGAGCCTTCGAACGATTTCCAATCATAAATAATCGTGCCGCCAAATGGATCAGCGCTGACCAGGGGCATCGTGCTTAAGGTGTCGAGGCTGGCGCGCCATAGATAGGGATTGGATCCGCCTTCGATCTCTTCAACCACTGATCTTTCAGTGCTGTTATTGCCGCCGAACACGCAACCTGTTAGCGCAACCGCTCCGAATGTTGCTGCGATAAGCGTTGAGATTGCCTTCATATCGTCATTTCCCGTTGGCAAGACCTTGTTGATTAACAGTCTCTATAACACCTCAAACTCAGCCTGCCAGTGCTCATATGCTGAAGGCTTTCGGAGGATTGAAAACCGCTCATGTCGATACGCGCTTTTGCTCTGATAACGCCTTGTCTTTGCTTTGGATCCACAGCTCTGGCCGACACCGGTTCTCCTTGGGAGACGGAGTTGGAGCTGGAAAGCGTTACCGTGGTCACACCGATCTCGGACAGTGATTCTGAGCTTGAGGTGGAACCGCTCACCGGGGAAATTTCAATCCATGGAACGACCGAGAAAGTGTTGGAAAATGGCGTTCGCCTGCGCGCCCGCGGGGCGTTGCGTTTGCAGGCCGACCATCCCAGCCGTCCAGGCGGCATTGGCGGGTTTGGCGCAGCAGAGCTGGCACCCGTCGGCGCATTTTCCGGCCTCTCTACGGCAACCCCAATTGAGGAGAACGAAACCCGAGCAAGACTCGAGTCAGCCTATTTCCAAATCGATGGTGGCTATGGCGAAGTTCGCATTGGCAAAGATCAAGGCGTTGGTGCGCGTTTCTATGAAGGCGCCAAATCGGTGTTTTCGCATACCCGCCTTGATAGCAGCCTGCTCGATCCGACTGGGTTGAGCACGGTTCGCACCCGACATGATCTTACCGGTCCAAGTGCAAAAGTGTCTTATGCCAGCCCCCGCCTGATCGGCCTGCGCGGCGGCATCAGTTACACGCCTGACGCAAAGGCGGACGGCTTGGATCGGCGCCCTGCTGCGGGTACGGGCGGGCTGGCTCCAGATATTGAAAACGCCGTCGAACTTGCCCTGAACGGAACGCGGCGTTTGCGCGAGTCAGGCTGGCGATTCGATGTCGGTCTGGCCTGGTCGAGCGCGGATGTTTCAAATCGAACCAGTTTGACCAATTATCAACAGGTCGACACGTGGTCTGCGGGCACCCGAATTGAGAAAGATGATTGGACTTTTGGGGCCTCTTGGTTGGGCTCGGATAATGGCCTCTCACAAAGCGATTATCAGGCCTGGAGTGCAGGACTACATCGCACCGCTTTTGGTAGCGAGTTTTCCTTTGAGTACGGGCAATCTACAGATGATGGGGTACAGCTCGACACAAAGAGTTTTCGGGCCGGCGCGGCGCGCGAATTTGGCCGAGGGACGAAACTGGCTATCGGGTACGTAGAGGATCGCGGCGAACGCCTGGCGCAGAATTGGACGTCGCAAGGTGTTGTTGTCGAAATCACACTCTCACAAGAAATTGTAGAGATAACTGGAAATTAAGGTTCTCTTAACGTCTCTCGCTGCTATTTAGAGAGTTAGGAGCGTCTTATTATGCGCAAGCTGATGGTATCTTTAGTAGGTCTGACCTGCCTCGCCTTCCCGGCGGTGGCAGAGCAAGACGTGCCTAAAATGCCTGCGCCAAGCATCGCTGAGACCGATCAAGCGGAACCGGAATGGTTCCAAAAATTCAATTTCAGCAGCGAAGATGTCAATTCGCCAATCTGGCAAACCGCACAATCGCAAACCTTCAATCTGGCTTGGATTAAGGGCGATCGCTGGAGCCTCAGCCTCGATTTGACCTCTCGTGAAGGCGATACGCCTCTGCCGCGTGAAGAAATGTTGGCTGAAGCGCAATTCCGCATCACACCGCGCATTTCCGTTGGCGGTGAACTGACCATTGCGGCCGAAGAGCTCGATGATACGGCGCAATGGGAAGATAAAGAGGTCGAAGCCGGCATTCGCCTGCGCTCTGCCTTTAAATTCTAGGCCTTCGCGCCACGTTTTCCACCACCATAAGCCGGGGCTGCTAAGGCAGCTGCTTCATCTAATGGCCATCTTGGACGGGCCGAAAAAGCCTGCCCATCTTCTGGCAGCAATCCGGCTTTGAACCGCTCCGCACCCGCCAGCGCGATCATAGCCGCATTATCCGTACAGTGCCGCAATGGAGGCGCGATAAGGCGCGCGCCTGCGGCACGTGCCACATCATCAAGGGCCGTTCGAATAGTCTGATTGGCCGCGACGCCGCCTGCCACAACCAATCGGATCTCGTCATCGTCTGCGCCTGCAAAGACGTCCAGTGCTCGCCGAGCTTTCTCGGCCAGACAGTCGGCGATGGCGTGTTGGTAAGACGCGCATAAGTCGGCTCGCCCTTGATCATCCAAAGGCTCAGCCTCGACAATTCGCGCCGCGGCTGTCTTAAGACCGGCAAAACTCATATCCAAGCCCGGCCGATTGAGGAGTGGCCGAGGCAAGTCGAATCGCGCCGGGTCTCCCGTGCGCGCCAATCGTTCGACGGCGGGTCCGCCCGGAAATCCAATTCCCAAAGTCTTGGCCAATTTGTCGAAGGCCTCACCGGCGGCATCATCAATGGTGGTTCCGAGGCGCTGATAATCGCCAAGGCCTTTGACGGCGATGAATTGACAATGCCCACCGCTGACCAGCAACAATAGGTAAGGAAACGCGCAGACCTCGGCCAAGCGGGGGGACAAGGCGTGTCCTTCTAAGTGATTGATGGGGACGAAGGGTTTTTGCGCAGCGAGGGCAAGCGCTTTGCCGGTCATCATACCAACCATGACCCCACCAATCAGACCTGGCCCACTGGTCGCCGCGATCGCATCCAAGTCCTGCAAGGCTTGGCCACTCTGGTCGAGTGCTTGTTGAACGATTGTGTCCGTCGCATCCGCATGCGCCCGCGCCGCGATTTCGGGGACAACGCCGCCATAGGGCGCGTGTTCATCAATTTGCGACAGCACCACTTCGGAGAGAATATCCACCACGCCATCCGGCCCATGCCGCAGCACCGCCGCAGCGGTCTCGTCGCAGCTGGTCTCTATTCCTAGTACAGTTACGGTCTCAGTCATGGCGGCGATATAGGCCGATCAAGACGCGGTGAAAACCACATCAATCCAGCAAAGCAGATTTGATCTCGGGCAACCACGCCTCTGTTTCGACGTCATAGGCTTTTAAAGACCCGGCATAATCCCAATAGCACCAACCGAGTCCGCGCGCCTCCAATCCCGTTCGCATGGTTTGAGTCCACATCGCCCGTTGCTCGATCGGGACGCCTTCATAAACACCGAATTCACCCACCAATACAGGCATCCCAGTGCGTTCCTGTACCGCGACCGCCTTGTCCAATTCGGCCATCATTTCAGCCACCTCCTGGTCAGATCCCCAGCGAATTCCAGTCTGTGTTTGATCCGTCCATCCGGCACCCTGATGGGTAAATTCGAACGGTGAATAGTCATGATATGTCAGCAAAACTCGAGAATCATAAGGAGGCTTGGACTCTTCGAGCGCACTTAGATTGCCCCAGAACGCGGTGCCGAGAATGATCCAACGATCGGGATGCAAGGGTCTGAGCTGACCAAGCAGGCGGCGATTGAGCGCATCGGTCCGCATCGTGGTCATTTTGGTATGCGGCTCATTGATGGTTTCAAAAATCAGCGTCTCAGGGGCCCCTTCAAAATGGACTGAAAGCTGCCCCCAAATGGCTTCCAATCGCGGTTCATGCGCGCCAGGGTTTTCGTTCAGGGCATCATAATGGTGTACATTCACAATCACCTGCAGACCAAGCTCTTCCGCCCAACCGACAATCTCGTCGACCCGATCGAGCAGCGTGGGATCAATCGAATAAGGCGGCGCTTCCTGCGTATGAACGGACCATCGGACGGGCAACCGAACCGTATCGAAGCTAGCCTCTTTCAAACGCGCCAAGTCTTCTCGACGGATGACATAGCCCCACGCCCCTTCATGCGGCGCCTCTAAAGCGCTGCCCAAATTCATACAGCGCTCAATTGGGGAGTCAGCGACGGGAAGCGTGCTCGCCGTCGAGGTGCTGTCCTGAGAGGCGCTGCCGCAGCCTGCGACCAGAATGGCGCCTGCCAATAAACCATGCCGCATAATGTCCCTCCTGCTCGGATTTGCTTGCGTCTCCACGCGATCGTCCTTAGCTGAACGTCATCTCAGGAACGGAGCAAAAATGAAAGCCCCTCAGCCGGTTAGAATAGGCACACGCGGATCGCCGCTGGCTTTGTATCAAGCTGAATTGATTGCCCGGGAATTGGAACGCGTGAGCGGTGGCGCGCTGAAAGCTGAGATTGTTACTTTCTCCACCAAGGGTGACCAGCTGACCACAGAACGACTGATCAATTCTGGGGGCAAGGGGCTCTTTACCCGTGAGATTGATGCCGCCGTTGATGATGGCCGGGTCGACCTTGGCGTTCACAGTCTGAAGGACGTGCCGAGCATTTTGCCAGACGGCCAAGACTTGGTCGCCTATCCTGAGCGCGCCGACCCACGCGATGGTTTTTTGACCACATCTGGCATCTCCCGTCTTGAAGACTTGCCCCAAGGCGCCGTCCTCGGCACCGCCAGCCTTCGCCGCGAGTCGCAAGCTCTGGCTCTGCGACCTGACCTAAAAGTGGTGCCATTCCGCGGACGGGTTGAAACGCGTTTAGAGAAACTTCAACGGGGTGAAGCCGATGCCACCTTCCTCGCTATGGCGGGATTGGAACGGTTGGGCCTCGCGCATCACGCAAATCCGGTCCGCGCCTCCACAATGTTGCCCGCCGCCGGACAAGGCATCATTACGGTCGCCGCCCGACCGGACAGGCTCTCTGCTGAACTTGAGGCCGCCTTAAATCAGATCGATCATGCCGCCACGCGTGCGATGGCCACGGCTGAGCGCGCCTTCCTCGCGGAACTTGATGGGTCGTGCCGCACAGCGATGGCGGCGCAGCTCACTTCAGTGGATGGCACGTGGCACTTGCGCGGTGAAGTGCTGACTCCAGATGGCCAAACCAAATGGAGCGCTCGCGCCGAAGCTTTGCTGTCCACCCCGCTTAGCGATTTGGCTGAATTGGGACGGCAGTTGGCGGTCAATATTCGCGATCAAGCGGGCGGCGATTTGCCAGTCTTCACCGATTAGAGTGATGAAATGAGCCGCATCGACATTCCGATCATCGTGACCCGCGCCGAACCCGGCGCGGCAGAAACGGTGGCGCGCCTAAGTGCGCGTGGATTGGAAGCGGTGACGGCGCCTATGCTGTCCCTCCACGAATTGACCGGGACCGACTTGCCTGCCGCCTCTGACCTTTCGGGTCTGATCTTCACCAGCGCGAATGGCGTGAGGACCTATGCCAAACGCGCATCAGAGCGCGCGCTGCCCGCTTGGTGTGTCGGTCCAGCGACGGCGACGGCGGCACGCGCGGCCGGATTTACGGACATTCGGGAATCTGCAGGCAATGCCAAAGATCTTGCAGACTTTATCGGAGGGCATGCCGATCCAGGTGACGATCCACTCTTACACGTCGCCAATGCAGCAGCCGCAGGGCAGTTGCAGCAAGATCTCACGAATAGAGGCTACCGCGTCGCGTTTGCACCGCTCTATGAAATGCGCCCTGCGCAAAATTTGCCAGGTGCCGTTGCCCGCCTCACTAACATCGAAACCCCCGCGATTCTGCTCCTCCATTCTGCCAAAGGCGCAGCGGCGACCGCGGCTCTGATTGGGACACCTCCAGATACTTGGACCATGGTCGCGATCTCCGAACAGGCGATTGCCCCCATAGCAGCACCACAGTCTGATCGAGTCTTTCTCGCAGACATGCCAAATGAAGATGGATTGATGGCGGCGCTCGACGCAGCGATTGCCACACTTTCGGCCTGAACCAAGCCAATATAGACTATAGGCGACTCACCCGATCGGAGGGCCAGATATGACAGACTCAACCGTGCCGCCTTTGTCGCCAGACGAGACGCCGATCGATGCTGAGTTTGAACCCGCCCCAACCTCTGAGCCGCCACGGTCGGGTGGCGCTACGGGCCCGGGTTGGTTTATTGTCGGATTGTCCTTCCTGATTGCGTGCCTGGCCTTCTTCTTGGCCGCCGCGACAGCCGGTTTCGTACCCGGATTTAAACCTGGAACGGGTCCGCTGGAGCGCGTGCGGTCTGATGTGGCCACTCTGCAGACCGACATCGATCAAGACCTGTCCGAAACCGCAACGCTCAGCACTGATATTGCCACGCTGGAATCGCGTGCGGATAGCCTGTCTGCAGATCGAACGCGAACCAATGCAGACTTGCGCAATCTGCGGACGGAGATTGAGACCTTACAAGCGGATATTTCAATGCTTCAGCGCGCGCGGGTCGCCAGCCTCGCGGACCCTGCAGAAACCGATGGTGTAGACTCAGACTCACCAGATTTGGCCGCGCTTTCAGCCCGCGTCGCGGCCATGGAAGACGCCTTAGTGACGCAAGTGGGCACCTATAATACCGCACTTGAGACGCTAAAAAATCGCGTTTCATCCCTAGAAGATCAAGCCGCGTCAGAGCAATTAAACGCCGCTAGCGCCTCAAATGCCCGCACCGAAGCCGCGCTTGCCCTGTCTGCGATTGAAGCAGCGGCACGGCGCGGCCGCCCTTTCCTGCCGGCTCAGCAAAAACTCGCCGCGGCCATGCCGAACAATGATGCGGTTGCCAGGCTTTCAGCGATCGCGCCCAAAGCCGTACCGACATTGGCGGATTTGCGCAGCACCTTTCCGACTCTGCGGGATGCTGCGTTGGATGCTTCGGCCCAGGCGGAAGGCGGTAGTTCAGGATGGATGCGGCAAGTGTTTGGGGACGGTATTCAAGTGCGGCGCGCGGGCGACGTCACCACAAGTGACCATCTCGACCAAGCCAAAGCCGCGCTCGATGCCGGAAACCTATCCGACTCAGTTGAACATATCCGCGCGGCGGGCACAGATATTCAGCCTGTCTTCACAGATTGGGTGTCTAATGCGGTAGACCGACTTACGTTGGAACAGACCCTAGAGGCCTTGCGTCTCACTATGATTGCGGAAAAGCGCCCATGATCATTCTGTTTTTGATCGTCTTAGCAGCCCTTATCATCCTCGTTAGCGTGGGTATGATTTGGGCAAACGATCTTCCAGGCGGATTGACCATCGATCTAGGCGGGGGCGAGATTTACGTTTTAAACGCAGCGTTTTCGATCCTCGCAGTGCTCGTATTGGCGCTTATGTCTGCCGCGTTGGTTTGGCTAATTGTCTCCCTATTCTCATCGCCTTGGAGATTTAGACGATCGCGCATGAATGGAAAAATTCGGAAGGCGAATCGTTCGCTGGCCGATGGCCTCCTCGCCGCCGAAGCAGGCGATGCCGCGCTGGCGAAAAAACTCTCCAAAAAGGCGGCGCAGCATGCTGAAGATGACCGGCTAAAACTTCTACTCGAGGCCCGCGCTGCCGAGATCTCAGATGATTGGTCCGGCGCGGAACGGGCTTGGGGCCAGCTCGCCCGTTTGCCAGGTGGCCAGCTCGCAGGCCTGCGCGGGGCCGCGTCCGCCGCCAGTGCGCGCGGGGACACGCTCTCGGCTGAGACACGTGCACGCGAAGCGCTGGAACTTAAATCCGGCGCAGACTGGCCGTTCAACTCCCTCTTCGACAGCCAGGTCGCCGCGGGGAATTGGGGCGAGGCGCTGAGCACCCTGGCCACCGGTGAAAAGCGCGGCCAAATCAGCGGCGAAAGCCTGCGCCGTCGCCGCGCCGTCCTCTACACCGCCGAAGCCAATGCTTTGCAGCACAATGAGCGCAAAGAGGCTCAGCGACTTTTGGCGGAAGCTATTCGCTCTGCCCCGTCTTTTCCGCCCGCCGCATGGCACGGTGCTCGGCAATTGATGATGGACAACAAAATTAAAGCCGCCCAAGGCGTGCTCGAGCTTGGATGGAAGGCGCGCCCGCACCCTGCTTTATCGCAGCTGCTGCAGCGGCTGGACTCGAATGCTACGCCGACCGTGATTGGCGAACGCGTACGCGCCCTGATTGCCACCAATCCCGACCATCGCGAAAGCCGTATCCTTGAAGCCGACTTGGCGATGCGCGATCGCGATTGGCTAAATGCGGTGAAGGGGCTCGCCCTCTTGGTTGAGGAAAAGCCCACCGCGCGGCTCTGCTTGCTTTTGGAAAAAGCCTTACGCGGTTATGGCGACCTGACCGAGTCGGAACGCTGGGGCCGGATGGCCGTCACCGCAGCCCGCGAGCAAGAATGGTCCGACATCGACCCCCGCGGCGGCGCCTTCCAATATGGCCAGGCAGACTGGTCTCGACTGGTCTATGCCTTTGGCGATGCTGGCACATTGGTGCATCCGCGCTATGAACGGTCGGAACGTGAATTAGATGCGAGCCGCCCTATCGCGCTACCCGCGCCAGGCGCGAAGAATACCGGACCCGCGACGCCTCGCACAGACGTCGTCACCCCACCGCTCGACTACGCCCCAAGCGACGATTAAGGCGACGCGCCAGCATGCACGTTTTGCTTGCCGAATTAGCCCGCCAGCGGTATGTCACCGCCTCAACTTTGGTCGGCCGCGTTAGCTCAGCTGGTAGAGCATCGCATTCGTAATGCGGGGGTCGTAGGTTCAAGTCCTATACGCGGCACCATTATTTCAATATTTACAGTGCATTACAGGTTTATGGAAAACCGTCACCGATAAAGATGTCATTTAGGTGGGGTATAGGTGGGGATTTGGTTTTCTGTGGATGCCAATTTTCCCGAGTAACTAGCTATTTGGCTATCTCGCACCAGCATTAATCGAAAATCATTTGGAGATTTGATGTATCGGTCGGCCGCTCTCCCAAATACGAAAAACCCTCCAGCATGTGAATGACTCCGTTTCTAAGGTACGAATTGAAACCGACTTCTGCCGCTTCTCCGGTTCTTCCCGTTGATACGCCCGTGATGATCTCTTGATGGTCATTCGTGTGAGGTTAAGACGATTCAAACAAGAGCCGTATTAGCCCACCGATAAAGGAAGCCGTTCGTACAAAATGGAGATCGCAGACACCGAATTAACGTGAGTGTGCACGCATTCCACTTCCCATTCTGGGTGTTCAAGAAAAAAACATTGCAATTGAGTAGCCCCGACAGTGTTTTGTTCAAACTCATCTTGAGATTCGCAACAATCACCATCTGTCGCCGTGATTGCATCTCGATGAAACTGTACATCGGTACCATAAAAGTAATCTGACATCGAAATTTCTGCCAAACTGTCTTTTGACAACCAAATTTCGGTCTGCGCCCCGTCTTGAGAACTGGAACTGTCTTCGCTCAAAGGACTGACTTGATATTCAAATCTCAAGTCATCCCCACACCAATCCCCAAGTATTCTTTGCTCCATCCTAATTTCTTTGATGAAAGGATACTCTGTGCGGAAGACGTTGTTTTTCATGATGAAAAGTTCGTCTGAAATCCACTCCAGCGAAGACTTGTTGTCTACCATTTGGATTTCAATTTTTGAAATCGTCTCGACCCCAGATGCATCATATTCCGGGTAGTGCGTTCGATATACGCCCGGCTTGAAATAGTGCGAATAATCCACCAAGCGAAAAATCTCGTTTTTGGAAGTCTCCGCCTGTGCGGTTACAGTTCCGAAAGGACAAGTCACACACGCAAGCGTCAGAAGCAATGCTGATTTTTTCATGGCGCACCTCACTCCCGGCGCTTTGGGTATACAGGCATTCAAAATAGTAAAAACACTGACAAACAAGGGAGCGTTCTTGTGACCGCTTGCCAATAGCAACCTAAGCGACGGAATCCATAAATCGTTTGATATTTTGCACGAGGCTATCAGCGGGCGAAGTCACAACTAACGCAAGCAGATCTTGAAATTCTTCTCGATGTGAAACTTGGCCGACGATTACGTTTACTACGTATTCGATCAGTTCGGCATCCACCAATCCTTTTTGCCGATATTCATCGAGCGGGTCGCAATTCTCTTCGAGCGTGCCAAGACCTTGGGCCTCACGTTGCATGCAGACCCTAAGGGCGTCAGCAAAAGATGCTATGTTGAGTTCGCTTACATGTTTCACGCATTACTCCGGTTTTGCAGGCTCTCTCCAACCGCCTTGCCATGGTCGGTGTTTCCTTCGTTGAGCTCTAGTTGAACCTCGATGGAGGCTCGGCCGCCAAACCCAGTTTCCACTCAGTTTGAACTTTCCAATAGATATTCCTCTTTCCATAATCCTGAATCCTATACCCTGCGAACGAACGGAGAGCCAAACATTCGTCGTTTGAGTGCCGATTCTAAAACCGTTTTTGGATATATTGATCAAGCCCGCGGCCGCTAATTTTTGCGGACCGAGCAAATAAGCTGGTGCGACGGCCCATTCCGCCATTGCTTCTAGCTGTTGGGCATTTGCTGCCCGATACGCGATTTCGTATTCAGCCCTTATTCCGTATGCTTCACGTACATTTGGAAGCGGTAACATTTTCGACGGCTCTGCGTCTCTGTCATATTGGTCTTGCGCAGCGCCATCGACGACGTAACCACCAAATGCTCTGCGTCTCGGGGGGCCCTTTTCCCGCTTCGAATCTTTATCCCAACACTTAATTTGCCCCAGACCGGATCCACAGCTAAATGCGGGCATTTGCCCGCCGGTGATTTCAGAACGGTTTTCGCCGCCCCCAGCGGATCCTGCCGAGATCATGCCCGTAGGATCCACCATATTAATCGGATCATTGTGCACATAAGCATACAGGTTCATCTGATCCGCATACCCAATCGGATCGGTGCTCAAGAACCGCCCAATCACGGGGTCATAATAGCGCGCCTGCATATAGGTCAGGCCCGTGTCCGTGTCCGTAATATGACCAGTATATCCGACACTATCCTCACTGAATGATGATGAAACGTACTTTTCGCCAAATGGCGTATAGTTTTCGCGCCAGGTTACGTACTGTCCCTGGGCGCCCATGATGGGCGTGCCTAGATGATCTTGGTAAAGATACGTCGTGACACCATTCGTCAGACTCGCGATCAATTTACCGCCCAAGTAAATATAATTGGTTTTCTCGCCAGTCGTATCGTTGTCGCGGAGTATTATTTTCCCATCCGCACCGTACACCGAATAAATCAGGTCGCCACCTAAAGTCTGCTTGGTGCGTTTCAGATTACCATCGTAGAAAAATGTTCCGGCTTGGCCGCCCGTAATGGCAACCGGTTGCCGCGCCGCATCATAAGTGAAATTGATAACGCTATTGCTCGTTACACTGCCTTGGTTGTCGTAACTGTAGTTACGCCAAACATTGCCATCGTCAGTATCACGCGCCTGGGAAACTCGATTTGCTGAATCGTAGTCGATTTCAACAGTGCGGGTACCGAGTTGCTTTTCTCTGAGGTTTTGGACACCGTCATACTCAAATGTCGCAGCACCCCATTCACCCGTGGCCGCATCCAGACGACCTAGGTCATCGTACGAATACGTTCGATCGCGTGTGTTGTCGAAACGATCATCTATATCGATCAAGCGACCATTGGGATCATATGCCAAGTCCCAGGCGAAGCCCCATGAGTAATGAAGAAAAGAAATCTGTTGTCGGGCGTTTAAGTTGGTTTCGTGATACCTTGTGTTACCTAGATCGGCCCGATCTATGATCCCATTTGCATGGTAAGTTGCATTACTCACGAAATTGTACGTTGATGTACTTGCTTTCGTGGCCTGCCCGAAGCCATCCGGCGTGTAATCGATTTGTGTTCCGTCTGGATAAGTATGTCGATAAACATGGCCGGTGGTGTTGTACCAATGGTGGAAGTTATAGGAGCGCCCGTCCACGCTCAAAGCTTCCTTAGTCATCAAATTGAGCGTGTTGTATGTGTACGTCCAATTGATACCGCCCCTGTTCGTGGTGAGCAGGTTACCATTGTCGTCATAGGTCTTTGAAATATCCGATGTTCCGGCTGGGAAGTTGATCAGCGTCTGGCGCCCCATGGGGTCGTATGTGAACTCGGTCCGGATCGTGGATGTCGGCGTGCCGCAGTTTGTCCCCGCCGTCTCACCCCGAGACGACATCGTCATCTGATCGGCGTCGTCGTATGCGAACAACTCATCACCAAACTCTGGCGCTTTGTGTCGGCACAACCGCAAGCGGTCATCATAGTAGAAATAGCGATCTGTATCCTGATTGTACGAAGACACATCATTTTGATGGATGTGCGTGATATTGCCATGAATGTTGCGATTGATTGTCGTGACGTTGCCAAGCGCGTCCGTCACTGAGATCGCCTCATCCGTCGCTGGCGATCCAAAGGCACGATAAGTTGTGGTGGTTTGAGCGCTCGACGGATCAGTGACGCGTACCCGATTATCAGACAGGTAGGCTGTGCTGGTCGTCGCAAACGGGGTGACGTTCTCAGCTGTCTGCGTTACCCGCCCAAGCGCATCATATGATGTGTTTGTGCCGCTGGAGGGATTTGAAGAGGTAGATGGAAACGAAGTGAACGTCGCTCGGCTGAGCGCATCGTAAGTTGTCTTCACGTACCGAGCAGCCGAATGCCCTGTGAGGTCTTCACCCTTGGCCAGCGTGGTGCGATGTAAGCCATCCATCGTGATGACAGAACGCGAGTTACCGCGGGTCGCCGTTTGCGTGAGACCGCTTCCCAATCCAGTATAGGAGATGCTCGTATCGGCCCAACTGCCGGGTCGGTTGATATTGGTCAGCCATCCAACCTGGTTGTAGGAATACCCGGTCGTGTTGCCATTGCCATCGGTGAAGCTCGTCACCCAGCCATTATTGTCCACGACGCGAGATGCATTAGCGCCATCCGGTAGCGAGATGTTCTGTGGGATACCGCGCTTATAGTTCGAGTAGTTGACGGTATGCGTCAGAGCGTTCGTGGCCGATTGGACGGTTCCATCGCCGTTGTAGACATAGCTCACTGAATTGTAGCCAGACCCCATCGTCTTGGTCGATAGGAGCTTACCCGTGCCTGTATTGTAGGAGTGATCTTCAAACGCCTTGCCATTGCGAACAACGGTTTTGGGTAAGGCGAGAATCCATGGCGTCGTGTAGTTGACATATGTGTAGTTCGTCGTCCGCGTCTGCCCGCTGGATACCGTACTGGTTTCCAACATGGTCTTTGGTTGATTGTAGGCAAAGTCCGAAGCAGACGGACTGGTCTGGAAGGTATAATTGGTCGTGTAAGTTTCACCGCCTTGGACGGTCTCAGCTTGGGTCTGATAAATCCGTGTGACCGAGGCATTGTTGGACATGCCGCCAAAGTGACGCCCGGCTAGTTCTTTGCCGACAATGTTCCCCAATGCGTACTGGTTCTCGACAGTGCGCATCGGCGTGCTTGATCCTGATGGTATCACTTCGGTCTTCATGAGCGAGCCTTCGCGCGGATTATTCCTGCGATAGACGTGAAACTCGGTTTTGTGTCCAAGCGGATCGGTGATCGTGCGTTTCTTGGTGTCCGCGAGCTGCGGAACGGTATCGGTGTGCGTGCCGTAATCCTCTTCGTAATCGCGCGTCCAAATATAGGTCCCGCCCCCAGGCACGGTCATGGTCTTCTTGTTGACCGCGAAGGAATAGAAACCCGTTGCCGTAACGCGTCCCGGCGAAATGCCGACATAGCAATCTTCTAGTGAAGGCGGCGGAACGCTCGGGCCAGCAAGCACAATATCAACATGCGTGCGGCCATTGATGATGACCTCAAAGTCGAACCGCACTGTTGTTCCACTTGGGTGTGTGATGATGGCTGGCGGGATGGTTGTGCTATTGTCCCATGCACAAATCGACGTCATGCCTGGCTCTAGGGCATAGGTGCTCGCATCAATGACCCAATCACGACCATCGGGAAGTGTAACCTCATCGAGATGGCCATTGCCATCGTAGGAGTAAGACCAGGTACGACCATTGGCCGTTACAGAAGACAGCTTGTTGCTTGAATAACTAAAATCAATTTGGCGACCGTCATTCGACGAAATCTTTGTCAGCCGCCCAGCCGAATAGTCATATTTGACCCAATTATTATGAACATCGCGGATCTCGGTGACGTAAAACACCTCTTCCTCGATGACATAAGTTTCCATATAGGCGGCGTCGAATTGCCGCCGGAAATAGACTTGCTCATACTCGAACTTGTAAGTGTCGCCGTTTGGCGCGGTCGCGATATAGCCTTCGCCGCCTGAGGGGACTGATGATATACAATCCACGGTCCAATTGTTCTTGGAGATCATCTTTGCGCCCGTGCTAGAAAACTCCGGGCTGCCGCCGGAATTTAGGGGTTCGGCCAGTTTACCCGTGCTGCGTCCAGGAACACTTAAGTTGTACCCATCGAACCAGGACTCAGGATTTACGGTGTGCGAATTGCTGCTGAAAACGTAGATTGGTGATGGGAATAGTTGCCCAGAACAACGATCATGATTGCCGCCAAAGTTCTGGAGAATGTTCCGCGACATGTATGGAATATTAGGCGTCCAATCACCAAGCCACGTTTCACGCATGGCGCTGCGAGCGCGCGTGCGCCCAAACTCCACCGGCAGAGCGCTATTGCCAGGGATAGAGACATCTATCTGGGTGAGAGAAAGCGCGCCTGTATCAATGTCCGTGTGGTCACCAACCAGGTCATCTCCAAGCATGTCGAGATTGTAGGAATTGTATTTCTCCTGGAGGTCTCCAAGGTGCGGAAAGATCTCAGTTCCACCACCGCCGCCAATGCCTCCTCCGCCACCGAACTGGGCTGAAGCTCCCAAATTTATGCACAATACAAGGGTTAGCGCGCCAAGCACTTTCGAAATACTAATCATGTGTATGCCCCACTGGCAGAATAGTGTTCGCCAGAGCCACAACATTCTTTGCTTTGAATCAAGTCGTAAAAATATTTATTTTTTTTTGATATTGATTTTGCTGAAATATCTGACCTAAATACCGAGTCTCTTGCATCGCTCAGTTCTATAGAAGTGGGCCGCTTTACAGGATGAACACGATGATTGGACTTCCCCCGGTTTGATGGACAATTTTTGATCTATCGAACAGGATTTTTTGATGCCGAGAACGAGGAACCCGTA
>JABSQA010000199.1 GCA_013213825.1 Henriciella sp. | reverse complement strand
CCAGAATCAGCGTCGCAGCATCGCGCGGGCGCGGACTTGGGCGATCCGTTTGAATGAGTTCCCCCTCATTCTCTCCGTCAAAGGCGGTCCCAAGATCTGGTTGTTTCATCGCCGCCGATTCCCTTTTCCGCCCGCTTTTCCTTTGCCTCTATTCATGTTGCCAGAGCCTTTGCGGCGATCAAAGCGCTTCCCCCGCGTCCGAGGCTGCAATTTCTCACCCGGTCGGCGGGGCCGGGGGTCAGAGATTAAATCGAGCAATAATCCCCCTTCGAGCGGGGTCACCTCATCAAGGCGAACGGTCACCGGTTGTCCCAATTCGTATCGCTTTCCGGAACGATCGCCGACCAGAGCCTGCGCCGCTTCTTGATATCCCCAATACTCGTCTGAAATACGAGACGCTGGACAGAATCCGTCGGCGCCAGTTTCTTCTAGGCGAATGAAGAGACCAGATGCCGTGACCCCCGTAATCCGTCCTTCAAACTCTGCGCCTACGCGGTCCGCGAGGAAATGCGCTAAATAACGGTCCGTCGCGTCGCGTTCAGCGGCCATAGAACGGCGTTCGGTGCGCACCAAATGTTCGGCAATCTCATCAAGTTGGGCCGATTGCTTATCCGTCAATCCATCCGATCCAAACTTGAGGGACGCAATCAAAGCACGATGGACAATCAGATCGCTGTATCGGCGAATGGGGCTGGTAAAGTGTGCGTATTTTTTCAGATTAAGCCCGAAATGACCGATATTATCGGCGCTATAGATGGCCTGGCTTTGCGTCCTCAAGACGATCTCTGACACTGCTTCTGCATTTTCGCTCTCTGCAAAATCAGACAGCAAGCGGTTGAACCGATGCGTTTGCGTCCGTTCACCGAGAGGCCATTTGATGTCGAGGGTTTTTAAATATTCCGACAGAGCCGCAATCTTAGCATCCGACGGCGCATCGTGGACGCGATAGAGGAGCGGAGACTTATGCTTTTCAAGTTCTTCGGCCGCACACACATTGGCCTGGATCATCAACTCTTCAATCAGTTTGTGGGCATCGAAGCGCTCTTTTGTTCGAATGCCGGATACCGTCCCGTCAGAGGCGATTTCGACCTTTCGTTCCGGAAGGTCCAGCTCAAGCGGACCGCGCTTCTCACGCGCCCTTGATAAGGCGGCATACGCTGCCCATAGCGGTTTCAGAACGGTGTCGAGGACAGCCGCTGCGCGATCGCTTGGCTCGCCATCAATGGCTTGCTGCGCCTCTTCATAAGACAGCGCGCCCGCTGACTTCATGATAGCGCGCATAAATTTATGCGATCGTTTTGTACCTGACTGATCGAACTCGATCTCGACCGCCATACATTGCCGATCCACGCCCTCTTTCAAAGAACAAGCATCCGCGCTGAGCTCGAAGGGTAGCATCGGCACCACCCGGTCCGGGAAATATGTTGAGTTACCGCGTTTAATAGCCTCCTGGTCGAGTGGACTATTCGGGGTCACGAACCCCGCAACATCCGCGATCGCAACAATCACCCGAAATCCATCCTCAAGCGCTTCGGCAAAGACCGCATCATCATGGTCGCGCGCATCGGCGGGATCGATGGTGATCAGCGGGGTCTCCCGCAAGTCTGTTCGATCGACCTGAGCAGGCTTTGCGCTCGCCGCTTGTTCGAAAACTGCCGCGGGGAATTCTGTAGGAATATCATGGGCGGCAATAGCCAGTAGCGACGCGGCCCTTGGATCTTCCTGACGCCCCAGAATTTGTGTCACCCGCGCACGTATGGGGCCGTAGCCGCGCTGCGGATAAGGCGTCGCCATGACCAGGTCACCATTTTCAGCGCCATTGCGATCGGCCTCGCGGACATGGAGTTCATGTTTGATCTTGCGACTGGCGGGCTTGATCCGGCCACCGCGCGCGGTGCTCAGATAAACCCCTGTTACGGGGCGCTCTTCATCCTTGGCTTCGAAGAGCTTCATCAGCCTTGCGGTCCAGGTGCCATTCTGTTCTTTCAGGCGCGCAAGACCGCGATCGCCAATTCCGGGTGCGGGGCCTCGGGATTTGCCGGAATACCCATCAAAGATAAGATCCGGCCCATAAGCGCCTTGTTTGCCAAAGGCGCGTGCAATCAGTTCGCCATCCTCATTTGTGCGTTCAAACCGGACCACGCAGGTGGGGGGCGGTGCTTCCGATTGCGCCCACTCGCGGCGACCCGTCTTGGTGAGTGTGCCCTCGGCTTCGAGGTCTTTCAGAATCGCGCGCAGGGTTTGGCGCTCACGGCCCTTCACCTTAAGGCCGCGTGCAATATCTTGTTTCGTTGTCGCATCCGGGTTCTGCTTGAGAAAGTCGAGAACCGTTTGTTTATCTGGAAAGCTCATGGCGCGCGCCATACAGGAAGTTGCGTGTCTTGGCTTGTGGTATTTTTACGGCAGCCCAGCGAAGTAAGTGTCCTATGCCGGCCCCAAGACCACATTTTTTAGCATGTCCGCTATCCACAGGGCCTGATTAAGACGTTTCGTCCAGGTTCATCCGCATCTCGACGATGTACGGTTTGAATCCAACTTTCTCATAGGCACGCACCGCCGATTCATTCTTGGGGTAAACCGTCAGGTGGATTTCAGGAAGATCGTTGCTTCGGGCCCATTCGAACAAATGGTCGAGCAATATCTGATTGATGCCCTGACCCCTGAATTCAGGGACGACAAACAGGAATCCTATAAAGGCATGATATTCAGGTTTGAGATAATGGCGTGAGCGCTTCTTTTTGGCGTATCCCGACGCGACCAGACGCCCGTCGACTTCCACCACCGCGACCTCCGCGTCTTCTCCGCCGATCATCGCGCCAATATCATAGTAACTGATCGGGTCTGGCTTCAGGGTGTGATCGTATGGGCGTTCCGCGAGAATAATCCCTTGCTCAAACTCAAGCAAAACCGGAAGATCTGAAGGACGCGCGGATCGTACAATTTGGTCAATCATGAGCCAGACCTAGCGGCACATCTCTCGAGGTGTCCAGCACGTTTTTCGACTGTCACTGCACGAAATAAAATTGAATAAAAAATACTTTAAAAAGAATTTTACTTAAATACTACTACAGTATATGAATCAGTGAATACTGTATTAGCTGCGTTGTCACCCCAGGAGGGGCGGTGCTGCGGACCAAGTTACGGTCGCGTCTTTGGTCTCTTCTGACTGGTAAACGTCTTTGACGTTGAGAGGAAGGAAGACGTGGTAACTGATATTGAGTTGATTCAATTTTATCGCTGTGAATCGCTAAGAGCCCAACCGAAAATTAAGGTGAGTGATTTCAGCGGCTTGTGATTCCCTGTGGTTGTCGAGACTACGGAGGACCGCAATGCCTTGGACTGAAACCACTCGCCGGCAGCATGACAGACGTTCGCTGCGCTATGCAAGCGACTGCACCGATGGGGAATGGGCGCTGGTCGCCTCTTTCATGCCGAAACGCTCGAAGGTGGGCCGCCCACGGCGCACCCGGATGCGCGCGGTCTGGAATGCGATCCAGTACATTGTCGCAACCGGCTGCCAGTGGGCGCAACTGCCCAAGGACTTTCCACCCTTCACCACGGTCCAATACTATTTCTACAAGCTGCGCGACAGCGGCGTTCTCGACCTGATCAACGAGGCGCTGGCCTGTGCGTCCCGGCTTTTGTCAGGTCGCGAAGCCGAACCCACCGCCGGGGTGATCGACAGCCAGTCAGTCAAGACGACTGAGAGTGGTGGCCCGCGTGGTCATGATGCCGGAAAGAAGATCAAGGGGCGCAAGCGCCACATCGTGACCGACACGGATGGCAACCTGCTGGCGGCCCG
>JABSQA010000198.1 GCA_013213825.1 Henriciella sp. | reverse complement strand
CCGATCGGTAGGAGCGAGCATCCAATGCCGGGGCGCCAAGCAGCTGTGCGCGGGGGCAGGGCGCCATCGAAGGCGACCAATACCGATTTTGAAGATTCGACAATATTGGCATCGCCCACCTCATCCATCACAGGGCGATAGTCGACATAGATGCCTGATAATTCATTCTTTTGAATTTCCGCCAAGGTTTGGCCAGCGCTGAAATAGCCGCTGCAGGTGAATAGGGCTTTATAGCCAGCAGCGAGGGCCCGTTTCGTGGTATCGCTCGGTTCGTAATTCTGGGCGGTCGCGACAGGGCTCAAAGCTAGGGTGAGGCCCGCGGCAAGGGCAGCTAGACGGCGCATGAACATTTCCTCCGAGCGTCTCTTTATTGAGAGATAGGCTGGTTTGCCTAATCGCTGCAAGCGGCGGAAATGCGGCAGTGTGTGATCGAGAGAATAGGTCTATATGACAGCTATGATCCGGCCAGACTTATTGCTGCACGAAACCCCAAAGGGGCTGTATTGCCCACCAGGTGATTTTTATATCGACCCGGTGCGGGGTGCAGTTGACCGTGCGGTGATTACGCATGGCCATGCTGACCATGCCCGCGCCGGTCATGGTGCGGTTCTAGCGACGCCGGCAACGCTTGAAATCATGGCGGCCCGATATGGCGAAGCGTTCACAGCCAAAAGGCAGGCTTTAGAGTTTGGTGAAGTGGCCGAGATGAATGGTGTCTCGGTTTGGTTCGCACCCGCCGGTCATATTCTCGGCTCAGCCCAAGTGGTCGTCGACTGGAAAGGGCTTCGAATGGTTTGCACGGGCGATTATAAACGCCGCCAGGACCCGACTTGTCGCCAATTCGAAATCGTTCCAAACACACATGTCTTTATCAGCGAAGCCACCTTTGGGCTTCCGGTCTTTCGACATCCTGACGATCGCTCCGAAATGGCAAAGCTTTTGGCCAGCGTTGAGCTGTTTCGGGATCGCACGCACCTGGTCGGCGTCTATTCGCTCGGCAAAGCGCAACGCGTGATCGCGCTGCTGCGAGAGGCTGGATACGACAAGCCCCTCTATATTCATGGCGCGCTTGAGAAGCTGTGCGATCTGTACGAACAGCAAGGCGTGGCCCTCGGCGAGCTGCGGCCAGCCACGCTAGAGAAAGGCCAACGCGGCGAGAGCGAACAGTTTCGGGGCGAGATCGTGCTGGGGCCGCCCGCCAGCTTCAATGACAAATGGGGGCGTCGGTTCCCAGACCCCGTAACGTGTTTTGCCTCGGGGTGGATGAGCGTTCGGCAACGCGCCAAGCAACGGGGTGTCGAGCTGCCGCTCATCCTGTCAGATCACGCCGACTGGGATGAATTGACCGAGACCGTACGCGATGTCGACCCGGAGGAGCTTTGGATCACCCATGGTCGAGAAGACGCTTTGGTGCGCTGGGCGGAACTGGAAGGCCGCAAAGCACGGCCCTTGCGTCTGGTTGGGTATGAGGAAGAAGGAGAATAGAAAGGCCTTAAGCTTTATGTCATGGTGAAACGCGACGCGAGCCCATCACTGACTGAGAGTTTCCTTGCCATATCGTAGCCTAAACCCCGATCTGATCGTCAAAACGACCGAACGGCTGAGCGCCAGAATGGAAGTCCGGTTTGGCGGACGAGGACTGACCAGCGTTGCCAAAGAGCTGACAAAGTTCGCCAAAGAAGAAGTCGGTCCGGCCAAAGAAATTGCCCGGCCGCGCTTGATCGTTCGCAGTCTCGTCTATGTCTTTATTCTGAGCGGGATCGCGGTGATTGCCTATATTGGCTGGACGGTGAAAATCGACTTTCAAGCCAGCCCGAGCTTCGACATGTTTGAAGGGGTTGAGGCGTTTATCAATCTCCTCATCCTGCTCGCGGCGGGTATTTGGTTCTTACTGAACCTCGAAACTCGGATGAAGCGGCACGATGTCTTGGAGCGGATCAATCAGCTCCGTTCTATCGCCCATGTCATCGATATGCATCAATTGTCTAAAGATCCGATGTCAGACTTGCACCTCGGCGCCAAAAGTGAATCGCTTCCCGAGAGTGATCTGCCCGGCTATGAGCTGGTTCGGTATCTCGATTATTGTGCTGATTTGTTGGCGATTACAGGCAAGCTGGCATCAATCTATCTGGAATATATAGAGTATCCAATTGTGATTGCCTCGGTGAATGATTTCGAAAGCCTCACCGGTGAACTTAGCCGAAAAATCTGGCAAAAAGTGACCGTTCTCGAACTCCAGGGCGGATTTCAGTCGCAGTTCGGCACCCTCAATGGTGAGTCTTCAGACACAGAAGCATCAGACGGATCGCCTGACCAAATGTCGCTCGAATTACCTGATTATCTCAAATAGCAGGGTTATTCCGCCGCTACGAGCTCGTGCGTTGAGGCTTGCAGGTCCAGCGTATCAGAGATCACTTCGCCCATGGCGCAACGACATTGCCCGCAATTGAAACGGCAGCCATGGTGAGCCTGTACAGCTTCAGGGCTGCGCGCACCGGCTTCGACCGCCTCGCGGACGCCTTTTTCATTGATATTGCGGCAAATGCAAATGATCATGCGAACAATTTGCAACAGCTGAGAATGATTGTCAAGAACGATTCTCAATTGCAGTTGAATGATATAGGCGCAAGAAACGGGTGGTTTCGTTGTCAGCCTGTTGGCAAAGTGGGGGCATGACGACTGTAATGATGCCTTTAGACGAACGCTGTGTGGCTTATGAGCGTATGGCGGATGCTCTGGAACACTTGGGCGAAACATGGCGCGACTGGCCCGACCTGCGCACCTGCGCGCATGCGATGGGCCTGTCGCCCAGCCACTTTCAACGCGAGTTTACGCGATGGGCTGGGATTAGCCCGAAACAGTATCAAGCGAGCCTTGCGCATGCCGAAGCCGGCGATTTGCTCCGACAGGGCGCGAGCGTTCTGGATACAACATTCGAGACCGGTCTATCGTCGCCCTCTCGCTTGCATGACTTGTTCATTGCGCACGAAGCGCTCTCACCTGGGGAAGCCAAAAGCGGTGGCGCCTCCGCAAGTCTTAAAATCGGTCGTGCACCAACACCATTTGGGACGGGTATATTCCTAAGCTCTGCGCGCGGTCTGTGCGGGCTTGGTTTTGCGGATGATGGCGTCGGTCCGAAAACGGGCTTCGAGCATCCGGGCTATGATGAGGACCAAGTGTTTAAAGATATGGCGGCGCGGTATCCCAATGCGGATTGGGTCCGGGATGATGCCGAGGCCGGGTCTTGGGCGAAAAAAATCTTTGGTGACGGTGGAGAAATCTCATTGGCGCTCTATGGCACGGCGTTCCGACGCCAAGTCTGGCGGGCTTTGCTTGAGATTCCCGCCGGTGACACCTGGACCTATGGTGCCGTCGCTACCGCCGCGGGCAATCCAAAAGCGGCACGCGCTGCGGGCACCGCCATTGGTGCAAATACGATTGCGTGGCTGATTCCCTGTCACCGTGCGCTTGCATCTGACGGTAGGTTACATAATTACCATTGGGGGACGGCGCGCAAGCGTGCCATGCTAACCTATGAAAAGGTGCACACGGCGATCTAGCGATCATCATGTCCACCAGGAGGAGTGGACATATGTTCGTGGATACATTCACCCCGATCTATTATTTGATGTTCTTACCGGTATTTCTCTGGGCCGGTGTTTTGGCCTGGCGCTGGGTGAAAACGCCTGAACTTGGGGGCGAAGTCTATGATTCCAATGTCGAAAAAGGACTGATCAGCGACAAAGTCCCGCGGGACGAGTTTATCCGCAGTTTCTCGATTGCTGAACGCCCACGTCTTGGCATTTATCAATGCGCAATCGCGTTCTTTGCATTAATCATTCTACCCGTCCTCGTGGCAGGGTTTTATGGCATGACCAGCAATATGAACAATTGGGGTGAGGACAATATCGAGGTGAGTTTCCAGAGCCAAAATCTTGGCAATATTCTCGGCGATTTTATCACCATCCTGCTCATTATGGGCAGCAATGTCGTGCTGCTCGCAGCCGCCACTT
>JABSQA010000197.1 GCA_013213825.1 Henriciella sp. | reverse complement strand
GTGATGAAACACGCATCCGCAGATAAGAGGCGACGCGGCGATGGGCAGTGGTTGGCATGGGGGGCTTCGGCTCTGCTTATGGTTATACTCAGCCCGCAAATCTTCGGCGGCGCGACACTGATATTCGAAGCTTTTCTTAAAGATGACATCGGGGATCGCGATTACGCAGAATTGCTCGTGTATCCGATATTCGCGCTTTGCCTGATGACAGGCTTTTTTGCGTTCGCCCTGTTGCTGCGTTTCACGCAACGCGTGCAATGCTGCACTATGCAGGGGCTCTGACTTCCGACCCGTATGCGCAGTTTAGCGGATACACAGATGAAGGTGACATCATTTGGTAGGGTGGAGGGGGGGCGAGAAATTTCCGGCATCTCGGTGTTCGCCCCGCCGCGCAGTGGGAAACTCACCCAACTTCAGATGATGCAGACGGCGTTGGGTGGTAGTCGACATTC
Source organism: Henriciella sp. (assembly GCA_013213825.1). Classification (GTDB taxonomy): domain Bacteria; phylum Pseudomonadota; class Alphaproteobacteria; order Caulobacterales; family Hyphomonadaceae; genus Henriciella. Next base: position 3,564 of record JABSQA010000197.1, on the reverse strand, counting down.
TCGTATCATTGTCGATCTTCGCGGAGATTGCGCCTACGGCACTGAAACTATTGGGCATGAGGGACGCTTCGGCATTTATTGGAATGCTCTCGGCTTGCCAAATCTGCCTCAACACTCCTTGAACCCGACCGAAGATATTCACCTAAAGTCTGGTTCGCTGTTTGAAAATCTCGCTGTGACGCTCCCTGTGGTGATCCAACCGTCCGGCGCTGCGCAATCCAAGTTTTTTGAAGAATCAGCTCAGCGATACGGGGAGCCAATTGCTCTATGCGCGATGGAGAAGGCACCTGATGGAGTTTTAACGGTGCCCGCGATCTATGACGCGGTGCAGGCGCTAAATGCTGGAGGCGGTCGATGGAAGCATGAATATGACGCCGTCCTGCGTCGGTCTAGGTTCAAGGTTTGCACGGATTTCGCGGATGAGGTGCAACGCGGTTATGAAGGCGCGTCTTCAGGCTTTGACGGCACATGCGCCGAGCTGGCGAAAAGCCTTAAATCTCTATCGTCGCCATTGCTGCGAGATTCGCTTTCTCCACCGTACGATTTTTCGTTTCGTGACCTGACAGACCCAGACCAACTTTTTAGCGTCTATCTGCTTGCTACGGGAGACTACCTGCGCATCTGGAACCCAATTTACAGGCTAATTTTTATGGCTGCGCGACGTGCCAAACAGCGGGCACCTGCTGCGCCGAAACAGGTCTGGTATATCGACGAGGCCAGTGCTTTCGAGAAATTCGAGCTAATTCCAGAACTGTATTCACGCGGTGCGGGCGATGGCATTATCCCCGTCACCTTTTGGCAAAACACCTCTCAAACCAAAATTTTTGGTGAAAATGCTCGTCTCATCCTCGGTGCCGGGCAACGTATCTTTTACCCGCCGAATGACGAGATTTCAGCTCGCGAAATCAGTTCGATGATCGGATACGAAACCCTGTCATATGACGATGAAGCGGAACAAGCGAAAAGCCGACATGCATACAATCAAGCGCTGATGTCGATGTTGAGCGGCGCAGATATGTTGGAAGCCGGACTGGAAGCTATCCATCAAGCACAAAACAGTGCACGCTCTTCGAAGGTCGCGCGATTGGTGCGGCAGCCTGCCGAGATCTTACGAACGCCTAGCAACCGCATGTGGATGTGGATTGAGGGTATTCCAGCGCCGATTTACGCCCGCCGCCAAGCGTTTTTTGATACGCCGTGGATGGCAGGTCGTTACACCGGATCGCCTTACTATCCGCCGCAAGACCAAGTTAAAGTCATGACCCCGCGGGGGCATGACATACGCCGCGTAATCTCCGAGCGCGTACCTGAACGGTATGCTCATTTCCCCCAATACGTCCAAAGTGGCGATTGGAGGTACGTGGAGGGTTTCAAGCCATGTTGAGTCGCCAGCGCACAGGAATGAGTGACGCGCATTTGCGTCCAGAGCTGCGGGCGCAAAACCCGCTTTACCATGTCGCGGGATCGGTTTCTGCGGACTTTAAGACCGAACGCTGTCCATATCATGCAATGTCGAAGCGCGCGTTTGATCAATCTGAACAAGCGCGACGATGGAATGCCATATTGCGCAACGAAAAGCATATCGTGCAGCCACCGCAGTTCTGGATGCGATTTCGTCTTGAAGATTACGCCCGCATGTCGTCGCCGACGGCAACGCCCGTCCTGCGGCCTAGCCTGTCACTCGGATATGCAAGTGACTCTGTTGCGTTCCATCGAGGTCAATCTCGCCTACATCGCGCTGTTCTGGGCGAAGATCGCGAAGCCAATGAGCAAGTAAGCGGGACTAGAACCGACGATGTTCGGGAGCAGTTCAATGCGCCGCGTAGAACAGCGCCAAATCGTAATCGTCCACGATCAAGAAATCGCGGCCGATAAAGACTTTCCCCAGCTCAAACTATGAAAGGAGCACAAATTGGAAGAGAGGAAAAAACCAACCCTCGAAAAAGAGTGGAGGATAGGGAATATAAAGGCAGTTATGTTACGTCACTCTGATCGGACGGATGAGGACGGCAATAGACTTCCAGACCGTTTGTCTTCGAAAGTCGTGAAAATATTCAAAAACAAAAACGATGAGTGGGACGAAACGCCATTTATGTCAGGCCAAGAACACCTGGTTGCAGAAAAATTGCGTGGATCTGTCTATGAATATGAACAACATGTTCTCGAACGTGATCGCGAAAGAGAGAACGCACACAATCGCCTTCAATCCGAGCGTTCACGAGACTGGGCTGATGAAGACAGATCACCTGAGCAATCGAGACGTGATGCGCATGATGACCGCCTTGCTGAGGATCGCTCGCGCACCCGCCGCCGCGCTAAACCCCGAGATAGATCGGCCCACTAAACCGCGGGCCTAAAGCCAACCAGATTCTCCTTGATAAATTACAAAAGTGAGCGTATGTTCACTATATGTTCTTTTGCTCGTGCATTTAAGCTGAGCTGATCAAGGAGAGAAAGGACGAACTGTATGAAGACACTCTAACCCAATGGGAACCAAAAACGATGGCGAAAGACCACGAAATGGAGGCCATTCATCCACCTCCAAGAAAGACGGGTGAAATACCAATCGAATGCGCAGTTAAGAGCGGTGAGAAGCGCATCGAATTTGACTACGAATACTACTCACAGATTCTGGCATCAGACGATTTGAGAGAAACTGAAAAGCTCGAATTGCTTGAGGTGCTTTGGTCGATTATGCGCGAATTTGCCATGCTTGGATTTGGCGTGCATCCGATTCAACAAGCTTGTGGAAAAGAAGGCGGAATGTCTGAGCGAGCGCCGAATCAGCGCTCAATTCTGTTAGACTCCAACCCATCAAATCTCATAACTGAATTGGAAGATGCTGACCTCTGCGAGGATCGGCGCGTGGAAGGAGTCGAAGCATGACAGATATAAGCGCCAATGAACCTAAGAAGGCGGTTATCTACTGCCGTGTCTCGAGCAAATCGCAGTCTACGCAGGGCAGTGGCTTGGATAGCCAAGAACATCGTTGCCGCAAATATGCAGCCAAACGAGGGTACCAGGTGGAAGCTGTTTTCCCAGATGATGTTAGTGGCGGTGGCGATTTCATGAGGCGACCCGGAATGGTCGCGCTTTTGAAGTTTCTCGATGACCATCCATACGACAACTATGTTGTGGTGTTTGATGATCTCAAGCGCTACGCGCGCGATGTCGAATTCCATCTCAAGCTAAAACGGGAAATGGAGATGCGGGGCGCGAGGCGCGATTGTCTGAATTTTCGTTTCGAAGACACGCCAGAGTCAAAGTTCATGGAAACCATCATGGCCGCGACTGGAGAGTTGGAACGCGAGCAAAATCGACGTCAGGGAATGCAGAAAACCAAGGCTCGCCTCGAACAGGGATACTGGGTCGATAAAGCTGTGCAGCGCAAAGGCGTCGCAACGGAAGCGGCGCGGGCCCTGCTCGCATGGGGCGAAGCGACGTTCGGTGTCACCCAATTTATCGCCGGGCATTTCCAAGATAATCCCGCCTCTGGGCGCGTGCTTGAGAAGTTAGGGTGCGAACGAGTCGGCGAAAAGCAGCTCTATAGCCTTGCACGGGGTG
>JABSQA010000196.1 GCA_013213825.1 Henriciella sp. | reverse complement strand
GTTTATCGAGGGCTGGTACAATCCCGGTCGACGCCACTCAGCCCTGGGATATATGTCACCAATCAACTACGAAAGGAGCCGACTGGACACGCTAGAATCTGCTAGCCCATAACCGTCCACAAAACCGGGGGAAGTACACTCCAACCAAAGAAGAGGACGTTAGATCGATTGAGTTCGTGCCATCAGTGATAAAGACATCGCCCTCGAACTCGGTCGACCGCAAAGTCATATCGCCATCGCCAAGTCCAAAATAGATGTCACCGCTAATGTCGCCAGCCGTCGACATCAGAGCGTCATTGCCGCTGCCGAAGACGATATCGCCGATTAAGGTTGGCGCGACGACGTCATTATTATCGATCGAGTCATCCCCGTTCACATCATCAATCGGTGTCGCTAATTCCTGAACATAAGTGATGTCTGCTGTGCTGGCCGAAACATCTATGGCGCGGACCACCCCGAGATCATCGACGCCGACACCATCATCTGCTTGTGACGCGCTGATCGTCCCCGTATTGGTGATTTGGGTCAGGCCGCCGCTAAAATCCCTTATGGCATAAGCGTTTCCGGACTCACCGATGACGCGGCTGGTAATGCTGCCGCCATTTGTGAGCAAGGATAGATCGGCCCCGTCCTCAATCAAAAGCGTTGTGGCGGTATGGCCCGCCACGGTCGCGACATCTGTCGAGATGTCACCTTCATTCACAAAGGTTCCGACAATCGCACCATCGCCTACACTGATACCAACCGCATCTGCTTCAAAGGCGTCGGCGTCAATGTCGCCCGAATTGAACATGCCGCCCACGATGTTTGTCGTGAAATTGCCATCGGCTGATCCTTCGATCCGAACAGCCGTGGCGTCATAGCCGACATTGAACCCATCCGCAGAGATTCCGCCGCGATTGATGAAGCCATAGTCGTAATCAAATGTGGCGAGAACTTCTGTGAGGTCTTCATCTTCATCATCATCTTGCGTATCGCGCACGGTTTCGACAACGGTGCCCAGCGTGATTGATCCGGTCGCGGTTCCGTCCAAGTCGGGCGAGATGAGCAGCGCCGGTGCCGAGCCGAAGGTCGAAACGATGCCATTGCTTCGGTTTTCATCAAAGTCGTCCAGCGTATCCTTGGTCTCGTCCTCTTCGTCTTCTTCGCAAATAAACGTGTCGACATTGCCATTTATCAGCAAGCCATTGCCCAAATTGCTGCCAATCGCCAGAGCGGTGCCATTATCGTTTAAGTCTTCGGCATCGACTCGATCTTCGAGATCGGGCGTATCATCGTCAATATTGAACGGGGCGACATAATTGCTCGAGCCCGAACTGATGCTGGTGAAGCCCGTGGTGCTGATCGTGCTTTCAATCGTCAGGTTGCCGCCGACATCTCCGTCTATGCTGATTCCGCGCGTGTTTGCGCCGCGTCCGGTGACGTTACCGCTGATCAGGACATCCCCGCTAACGCCGTCATCAATCTCCAAGGCCACTGAGTCGTCGCCGAGAACGCTGATGGTTCCATCCAAGGTCAATGAACCATCGAGGAGAGATCCGAGCCACATTCCCGCGGAATTGTTGCCCTCAACCGCAAGAATGGAACCCGCCTGTAAATCTATATCACCTGTATGCGTGCCGCCCGCATCTAATAGGATGCCGAACCGGGAGTCCCCGAGCGCGATGGGTCCATCCAAATCATCATCATCGTCTTCGTCTTCACGCTCATAGTCTTCCAGCAAATTGATGGAGCCGGTTATGGTCAAATCGCCAGTGTGATCCGTGGTCAAGCGAATGCCGGTCACTGAATTTGTATCATCGATTTGGATCACGCCATTATGGGTGATGTTATTATCGCTATCCATGGTGACCGCGACTTGGCCTTCGGTCCCGGACAGCGTGATGGATCCGTCCTCGGTTATGGTAACATCGCCGGGCGCACCATTATCAATTGTCGATGTGTTCACCGGCTCAGTCGTATCGGTCGAAATATCCTGAGCCAACGCATATGGCGCGCACACACTTGCGCAAAGCACAAGCGGCCACCGAAGAACGCACGCATACTCGCGGGCGCTCGGGCTGAATTTTAGATGCATGTAGAGTCGTGATCCTGCTTGAATAAGAACTAAATTTTCAACGCAGTCCTTTCGCTTTGAACGGTCTGAGGCGACGTGACAAGAGTAAGAATTGGTAATGTTGCCAGCGCGCTGCCGCGTGAGGATGGGACGGGTCATTCCGCTTCAACGCGCCGAATGCCTCTTTCTGTCGGTGAAAAAATCGTCATGACGTGCTTGTCATTTTTGTCTGCTAAAGCTCTGACAAAGCGCCGCAGCGACGCCGTTGTTTGCCCCGTGTAAGCGAGCCAGATGGTGAGCTTCCGTTTGCTTCGGACATTGCTTTTGGCAATTGCGAGCATTGGCTATTTGGCCAATGGCGCGCAGGCGCATCTCGCCATTTCTCAAGGTGAGCATCTGGATTTGATGCTGTGTAGCACCAACGCGACTCGGACAATCACGCTCGAGCTGCCGGGCGCGCCAGCAGAAGAAACGGAAGATACGTGTTGCGGCGATTGTGCACCGGTCCTGTCGATTGAGGTCGACCCGCCTCGGTTCACCGCAATCGCCCTATACTATACAGACCCTGTTCCAGCGGAGCCGAGAACGCTAGCTTCGCCGCGTTCTCCTCTGTGGCCCGGGGCACCGCCTCAAGGTCCCCCAAACACTCACAAAACGACTGTCTAAAAAATTATCCCGGTGCCTCTGGCACCAAACAGCTTTCTTTGTGAGAAAAATATGAAACTCAAATTCCTCGCAGGCGCTGCGGCGCTCTGCCTTGCGCATCCTGCTATCGCCCATGAAGGTGATGGCGGCCAAGTCACCTATGCAACCGACCATGCCCCGATTGGCGTGATGGCTGATCATCGCCATAAGAAAGGCGAATGGATGATGTCCTATCGCTATATGTATATGGACATGTCTGGAAATCGGATCGGCGAAGACGGCGTATCTCCGGAAGAGATCGTCACAACTGTGAGCAATCCATTCGCCAACCCGCCCATGATGCCACCAACTCTTCGCGTTGTGCCGACGGATATGCCGATGCAAATGCACATGGTGGGCGGCATGTATGGCCTGACCGACCGGATCACCTTGATGGCGATGGGCATGTATATCGACCAGGAAATGGATCATATCACCTTCCAAGGTGCGGCAGGAACGACCCGACTGGGCGAGTTTACCACCGAAACGGCTGGCATTGGCGACACCACAGTGGGCGCGATCATTGGTCTCGATGACGGCTCGTATGAGCATCGTCAAATCAATCTCGGGCTGGCTTTATCACTGCCGACCGGATCGATCACTGAGACTGATCAAATCCTAACCCCAATGGGCACAACGCCAACGCCGCGCCTGCCTTACCCGATGCAACTCGGCTCAGGCACATATGACTTCAAACCTTCTCTTACGGCGCGTTCTCGCACCGGCAAATGGAGCTATGGCGGGCAAGCATCTGCGGTCATTCGCATCGACGATAATGATGAAGGCTATTCGCTCGGAGATGTGACCGAAGCCACAGCATGGCTGGCTTATGAGCCGGAGCCATGGGTGTCGTTTTCTGGTCGCTTGAAAGCCCGCGCCGTTGGTCAGATTGAGGGTGACGATGCAGCGATCCGTGCACCGGTTCAAACCGCTGACCCTGACAATCATGGCGGTGAAACTCTAGAGCTCCTCGCGGGGATCAATCTCGCTGGTCAGACGGGGTGGCAAAAAGGGCATCGCATCGCGGCTGAAATTGGTTTGCCCATGTATCGCGACTTGAACGGGCCACAAATGGAAACTGACCTGACCTTCACCTTAGGCTGGCAAAAAGCGTTCTGATCAAAAAGGGCCGTCCGGCGAATGAACTCGATTGGACGGCCCTCTCTTCGCGTGAGGGGGATTTGACGGCCCCAATCTTTTTCGGACACATGCAGTGGACGAAGAAAGGTCATCCCATGCATGTGCTGAAAAGCGACGCACCGCTTATTGTCTATGTCGACATTAAAAGCCCTTATGCCTT
>JABSQA010000195.1 GCA_013213825.1 Henriciella sp. | reverse complement strand
GATCGCGCGCTGGAACATTCCATTGAGCGGTTCCCAGCCAATCAGACCATGCATGAAAATCTCGTCCTACGGGATCATATCCCCGTGCATATCGCTGAGAAAATGGTTTCTCTCGTATCGGGTCAGGTGTTCGATTTGCTCATCAACCGGCATGAATTGCCAGCCCAAATGGCGATTGATTTGGCTGCGGGTGCGCGCGAGCGGGCGACGATTGACCTGGTCGAGCAGGCGGGTCGCACGCATGACATGCCGCGATTTGTCTCTCAACTGAATTTGAACGGGCGACTCACCCACTCGCTCATCATGCGCGCGCTATGCGTTGGGCATATGTCATTCGTCGAACATGCCTTAGCCGAACTGTCGGGCGTCCCCCATGCTCGGGCTTGGTTGATGATCCACGATGCTGGCCCGCTGGGCTTGCAAGCGATATTTGACCGTGCAGGCTTGCATAGAAAACTGCTGCCAGCCTTCCGCGCTGCCGTGAAGGTCTATCATGAGCTGCAACTGGATGGGGAAGCCAATGACCGCGCCCGTTTCCGGATGCGAATGATTGAACGCGTCCTCACGCAGTTTCAGGCCATTCCAAAAGATGATTTGGATTATTTGCTTGAAAAGCTCGACGCTTATGCCGATCAGGCCAAACGTCGCGACGAAAACGCCGCTTAAGCGTCTGCCCGCATTCTGAAACCGTACTCGACGCCAAGTTCGTTGAGGAAATACGTATCGCGCCAATTTGCGTTCTCAGCGATCACCAGCATCCCGGCGCTTGCGGCCGTATCGATACGATCTTGCAGGTCTGGTTCAGATTCAATTTTGCGCGCATCGACCCGAATGCCGTCGAGCAACATACGCATTGAATGGCTCAAGGGGCATTGCCAAGAGCGCGTCGCGTTCAAAGAAACACGGAATCCGCAGCGGCGTAATGCTTCAATCCGCTCTTGCGCGCTTCGACCGGCCGGCAAAGCCAGAGCCGCGTCTTGGATCTCCAGACAAATTTCTTGTGGACATAGACGCGTGCGCGCGATGGCTGCGTCACAGGCGGCTGCCGTATCGGGGTGGATGAGGGCAACCAAAGGCATTTCAACAATCACCGGCCGTTCGGTCGTGCGATTATGCGCGTCATGCGCCACGGCTTCGACATGTCCAGCAATCCATGCCGCAGGTGAGACGGCCTCGCTGCGTTCTGCAGCGAGTGCCGCTCGGCCGAAGACCGCACGCTCTTCGAAGCGTTTCTCGGTTTCGGCAAACAGGAGCACGGCATCGCCCGTCTCAAGATGCATGACAGGCAAGAGGCGATTCAGGCCTGCGCTTGCGGGTGAGGTATCGGTTGAGTGAAAGAGGCTAGGGCGCATTCTGCTTCCGTGACGTTGCGACAAGCCCCTTACTTAAAAGAACATAGTTGAAATCACGCGCATGATAGCGTGTGGATTTCCGACAAATTTGATCGAACTTTTTGACCGAGTGCCCATGACTGATTCAGCCCCAACCCGTTTGTCCGCTACCATCCTCCTGCTTCGTGATGAGCCGGACCTGCAAGTGTTGATGGTCAACCGCCATTACGAGATCGATTTCGCCTCCGGCGCCCTCGTCTTTCCAGGCGGCAAGGCCAATGAAGAAGACAGTCATGCAGAATGGGCTGATTGGACAGATGGCGATTTTCACGGCGAAGAGCTTGCGGCACGTATCTCCGCTATACGCGAAGCATATGAAGAGGCCGGGATCATTCTCGCGCGTGCAAAGAGCGCACGGGGCGCCAATGCCGCTTTGGTCGGCGCAGATATCGCTGAGGCGCTAAACCCCATGCGCGGCGCCGTAGACCGACGCGAGCAAAGCTTTTTGGAGCTGATGAAGCAACATGATCTCGTCTTAGCGCTCGACGCTTTGGTACATTTTGGCCATTGGATCACACCGACCATGATGCCGAAACGGTTCGATACCCATTTCTATCTTGCAGCGACGCCGCCAGGACAAGTGGCAGAACAAGATGGTCGTGAAACCACGGAAGCGGTTTGGCTCGGTCCTCAACAAGCGTTGGATATGGAGGCGGCTGGCTCTGCCACGATTATATTCCCGACGCGGATGAATCTCGGCAAGCTCGCCGAAACGGTATCAACCCAAGCAGCACTGGAGCGTTTCGCTTCAGAGAAAGTTGTGACGGTTCTGCCCGTGGTCGGCAAAGATGATAAGGGTGAGCCCTGTCTGCACATCCCCAAAGAAGCGGGCTATATTCAGCACATAGAACCGCTGCAGCGGGTCGCGAATGTGGCTAAGAGCAAATGACGCAGACCTTCGGTGACCATGTTGAACTGACGCGCGCGGGTGCCATCGCGATCGTCACGCTTGATCGCGGCGATGGTCGAAACGCCCTCTCTTTAAAAGTCATGCAGGCTCTGATCGATGCGGCGCAGTTTTTAAGCACGGACACGCAGAGCCATGTTGTGGTGCTGACCAGCCGCGGCGCGTTCACAGCTGGGGCGGATCTGAAAGACCCTGATCGCGCCGCGATTCAGAAAAAGACCCGTTTGGAGCAACGCCAGTCGCAGCGGTTGGGACCAGACATGTGCGGTGCCTGGGAAGCGTTGGAGCAAATCACCATTGCTGCCATTGAGGGATACAGCATTGGCGGCGGTGTCGCTCTGGCGGTGGCGTGTGATCATCGCATCGCCGCGCGCGATGCTTTCTTTAGGCTGCCAGAAATTCCTTTAGGGATGAATATGAGCTGGCAGACGAACCCGCGAACAGCGGCGTTGATCGGCCCTTCTAAAGCCAAACAATTCACCATTCTCGGTGAACCCTGTCCCGCCGACTTGGCGCTCGATTGGGGATTGATTGATTCGGTGACGGAGCCGGGGCAAGCGCTAGACGGCGCCATGGCGCTGGCTGAACGCTACGCCAAAGTGCCGCCAATTGCGTTGCGGATGACCAAACAGGCCATCAATGTGGCGGCCAATCCGCTTGGTCATGCGACGAGCTATATGGATCGAGATCAATTTGCTTATGCGGCGACCACAGATGACCAGGCTGAAGCCATTCGCGCCTTTCTAGAAAAGCGAGACCCCGCGTTTAAAGGCGACTAAGCCCAGAGGGGACGCACGCACGTATCCTTGGACATGTCCAGTTCAAACGTGATCGGGGTCGGGGAGACGCGTGGTCCGGTCGGTTTGAGCTTTTTATGGACTTGAGCAAATGCGGCTTTGCCAAAGCTAAGTGCGTTTACAGTCTCAGGAATTTTGGGCGAGAGATGCATATTCTGACGCAAGAGAGCATTGGTGTAGGCCGCATTGGCGTTGACCAGGCTCGTCATGGTCTGAAACTCGCAAGACAGAGACACATTCACGCAATTCGCGTTCTTGACCCGATGCGGCGCCAATTGAGGCCAGCTTAATCCCATGCCGGGCTTTAGATCAAAAACCTCTGCCTGATCGTCAAACTGCGAGCGATAGGGCAGGTCTTCCTCGCGACTCATACGGACAATTTCTTCAATATAAGTCGATGGCGCCAATTCTTCGTTGCGTGGATAGACCCAAACACGTCTCTGACCGCGGAGTTGGAAAAGCGTGACCATTGGGATGTCGAGGTGATAATTGACCTCAACATTTGGCGACGAGATCAGAAGACCGACATCTCTTTTGGTGGTTCGCTGACCGCTCGCGGCTTCAATGCTGTCAAAAATCGTCGTGGAAATATGCTCGAGATCGAACAATTCCTCACCGGCACGTCTCAAGTTGAGCCAGATTTCACCTTGTTTGACGGCTTCAAGGATATCCTTGCCCGACATTTTCGGTGCGCGGCCGCGGAGCGCAGAATTATGGCCCTCTGATTGTTTGCCAAACGTCCAAATGTCGAGATTCTGCCGTGGATACAGGTCTAACAGGTGCGCCAGACCGTCATCATCGAACAGACTAGACTTGGAAATATTGTGCTTAGCCCGCAAAATTTCGCGTCCAAATGCTGATTTTGAGCCTTCTGGCCAATCTACAAACATAGTCCCATCCCACGCAATCATTGTTTCGTGTCGCGTAAGATGCAATTTTGGGTCCAATTTCCCCTGAGAGGGGAAAGATGCTCAGGCGCTAGACGTCGAGCTCTTCTGCGAAATGCGCATTCTCTTGGATGAACCGGAACCGATGCTCGGCTTTCTT
>JABSQA010000194.1 GCA_013213825.1 Henriciella sp. | reverse complement strand
GCTAATGGCCCGATACCCGCCTTGTCAGCATCATCGCTCAATATGGGCAACGCCATGGCTTCGTAGTGGCGCGTTTCATTTGCATTGATCGCAATTGGTGCTGAGCTCTGCCGCGAGATCATTTCCACGATGCGTGAGATGAGCGGTGCGCCATTAAAGTCGGCCAACCCCTTCGGAGACCCAAATCGTCTTGATCCTCCGCCGGCGAGAATCACACATGGAATGTCGGACAAAGCAGTCATGTAGTTATCGATGTTACAGCCATTCGCCAAATTCAACTCTGTTCCGCCATTTCGCGCGCGATGAAGACGCTCCCGCCTCGATTTGTTGATCTGCGTGAGACGCGATTGCTGACGAAACTAGCCGCAGATCCGATCAACGCTGGTATTTGATGAACACCGTTTTGTTGGCAATTCGGTCATACAATAGACGCGCGGTGTCATTATCCTCAGCCGTGTTCCAATAAACCACCGGACACCCCGCTTGATCCGCTTGCGCATAGACCGCCTCGATCAGCGCGCGCCCCACGCCTTTGCCGCGCGCTTGCGGGGACGCAAACAAGTCTTGGAGATAGCAAACATTTTCGATCCGCCAACAATGGCGATGATACATGAAGTGCACCAAGCCCACCGCCTCGTCACCATCCCAAGCGATATAGCCAGACGGTTCATAGGGGCCATCTTCGAGGAGTCGTGCAAACGTACTCGCATACAGGTCTTCGCTCACGGCAGACTCATAGAATGTGAGATAGCCAGTCCAAAGCTCGCGCCATACAGATTCGTATTTGCCTTCGATTTGCTTGATTTGAATGTCCATTTGATTGCCTTAGATATTTCATACACGCCGCACGAGCTGGTGCATTTTGGCGCGCATTAAAGAATCTAAACGAATACGTAACTTTCTCAAATCTGAGGCGATTTAGTATGGCTAACGCATTGCTTAGCGCGTTAGTCTAATCGTCCGGCCATTAGCCAACGATTTCCCAGTCTCATAGTGAACTTGCCAACTTGGTCAGGAAGAGTCTTATCAATCGCTCGCTGGCCTAATTTGCGGAAACGCCGCGCGACTCCCGCGGACGTGCCAATACGCTCTAAAGACCCCTCACAAAGCCCGCGCGCGTCGTTGGAAAATTCGTGTTTGTAGCGAGCTTCACCGCGCCCAAAATCAAGCTCATCCAGACCGATTTTCGCAACATGCTCGATAGAGCACATCAAATGGATCAAGCCAGGGGAGTACTTTCCCAGAGTTGGATCATAAGTCGGGAACCACCAATGCAGCGCGCGATCGGATTGCAGTCCGAAATGCGCGGCGACCAGCTGATCTCCCGCATAAAGCGTTGAAAAAACGCCCGAAAAATCTTCGCTTTGCAGCTTGCGAATCCCAAAAAAGACTTCTCTGACCCAGGTCGGTGACAACATCGTCTGAACATCGAGATTTAAGGCTTGCGCTTTCCAAACAAGAAACTGATCCCACGCCTCGTCCGAAGCGTCTTGATACTGAAATGTGAGGGGACCCAATTCGCGCGCAATCTTGCGAGCCTTACGTTGAGTGTTTTTTACAGCGCTGCCGCTTTGCTTTGCGGTATCGACCCACGATTCATATCCTTCACGTAAGTCGACACGTCGCGAGACAGATAATTGAAACGCACTTCGGCGAAAAACTGATTGATCTGATAGGGCATGGTTGAAATCAAATGCGCTGACACCGAGCGCTTTGAGCAATTCTTGTTCTGTCAGCCCGTCGGGCAAAGTACCGATTATGGCCTGATAGTCGCAAACATGTCCGCCAATTGGTGCCGCAACGCCAGACCGTTTTTTATGAAATGGCAGAATTCCTATAATGGTTCGGTCTTGTTCAATCAAACCGATTTTCACGTCATCACGACAGCGCGCCATAAACTGCGCGAAGCCAGGCGTAAAAAATGGACTCTTCAGCTGATCCGAAGCTGCCAGTAAGTATCGCCATATGCGCACAGTATTTTCGTCAAGCGAAAATGGGTCGATCACTCGAATGTCGATTGATTTCGCCATCGTTTCTTGATTGTCCTCGTGCTGACATTGCTCATGACACTAGCAATCCTTATGCCATGCAGGCGGACAATATTTTTTAGCCAAGGCGACCAAGCGGGCGTATCATTCTTACGGAAATAGCGCCTGCAAACCTGCCAGGCCCAGCGTTTCATCCCAGCCCATCATCAAGTTTAAATTCTGGATCGCTTGCCCGGATGAGCCTTTGACCAGATTGTCGATGACAGCGATGATCACGACCCGCCCAGAGACACGATCTGGATAGACCGCGATACGGCAATGATTGGTTCCACGCACATGTTTGGTGTCGGGAGGTGGCGCGCCCATAGGCAAAACGGTGACGAATGCGGCGTCCGCATATTTGGCTTCCAGCGCTGTCTGGAGCTGGTTCGCATCACCGCGCACATGGCAGGTCACCAATTCGCCGCGCACCATCGGCAATAGATGCGGCGTGAAGGTCACACCGATATCCGTACGCCCCGCTTCTAAGTTTAGCTCTTGCTCAATCTCAGGCGCATGCCGATGCTGGCCCACACCATAAGCATGCGCGCCTTCGGCGGCTTCGGAAAACAGATTGCCCTCTTTCAGACCACGCCCGGCCCCTGACACACCGGATTTAGCATCAATAATGACACTGTCACGATCGATGATCGACACCACGGGCAACAGCGCCAGAAGGCTGGCCGTGGGATAACAGCCAGGACAGGCGACAAGCATTTCGCCCTCGAGCGTCTCTCCTCGCCATTCTGACAAGCCGTATTTCACCTGCGCCGTGCGCGCGGGATTGAGATGTGGGCGGCCATATGTGTCGGCATATAGGTCTGCATCTCGCAATCGATAATCCGCAGAGAGATCAACCACGCGAACATGCTCGGGCAAAGTCTCGATCAGGTCTTGGCTAGTGCCATGCGGCAAGCAGCCAAAGGCGATATCAATATTGCTCCAATCCACGTCTTCCGCTTTGACGACAGACAAATCGGTCGGTCCCGCCAAGTGCGGAAAAATCTCCGATAAGGCTTTACCGGCAAGGCTATGACCGGTCGCTGCAACGGCATCAACACGAGGATGGTTCGCCAATAAGCGAACCGTCTCAGCCCCTGTATAGCCTGACGCGCCCAGCACAGCGGCTTTCAGTTTTGTCTCATCTGTCATGGCCAAACCCTTGTTTCAGATACGAAAAAGGCGCCCCATCGGAGCGCCTTGATCACGTGTTCGATTAAACCGTAACGCTTAGCGCTTGGAGAACTGGAAGCTACGACGGGCTTTCGCGCGGCCATATTTCTTACGCTCAACAACACGCGGGTCACGAGTCAGGAAGCCGAATGGCTTCAGGGTGCGACGCAGTTCTGGTTCGAAATTGACCAGCGCGCGCGCGATCCCGTGACGCACAGCGCCAGCTTGTCCAGAGAGACCAGAGCCTTTGACAGTCGCAACAACATCATACTGGGTCCGACGGTCGGCTTCGATCAGCGGCTGTTCGAGCACCATGCGCAGCACAGGGCGCGCGAAATACTCTTCTTGGTCTTTGCCGTTAATGGTGATTTTGCCAGAGCCAGGCTTGAGCCAAACACGTGCCGTCGCAGACTTACGACGACCGGTGCCGTAAGAGCGGCCATGCTCATCAATCTTGGGTTCCGCGGTGATTGGAGCAAGCGCTTCAGCGGCGCCTTCACCTTCGGTGACGTTTTTCAGATCTTCAAGAGATTGTGCAGTTTCAGCCATGCTTAGGCGACCTTCGTATTCTTGGAGTTCATGGCAGCAAAGTCGACCGCTTCAGGGGCTTGCGCCTCATGTGGGTGCTCTGCGCCAGCATAGACGCGCAGTTTTTTAAACTGCTTGCGGGCCAGTGTGCTTTCTTTTGGCAGCATGCGCTTAACGGCCATTTCGATGGCGCGCTCTGGGAAACGCCCAGACATGATTTTTCCAGCCGTCGTCTCTTTAATACCGCCCGGGTGACCGGTGTGACGGTAATAGACTTTATCAGCCAGCTTGTTGCCAGTGAATTTCGCTTTCTCAGCATTCACAACGACGACGAAGTCGCCTGTGTCAATGTGAGGCGTGAAGTCAGCGCGGTGCTTGCCACGCAGACGTTTAGCGACGTAGGAAGCAAGACGACCCACAACGACATCGGTCGCGTCGATGACGATCCATTTGTTCTCAACGTCGGCAGGTGCGTTATAAGTTTTCATTGCTCCGCCGGAGCCT
>JABSQA010000193.1 GCA_013213825.1 Henriciella sp. | reverse complement strand
TGACCGCCCCCCCGTGTCGAAAGTGATCAACAACAATCCCGGAACGCCTCCAACACTGTGCTTCGTTGAGCGACCGACACCATTGTGTTTTAGCGCCGCAACCGCTCTAGCGGACAACTGTTTTGCTACTTTGGGCATGTTCGTTTTCACCCGTACTTTTTAAGCCAAACACCCCGGGACTCTAACCCGAACTCGCAACATTTGTTCCCACAAAAAACATTTGATAGCGTGAAACGCAGTGAAACAGAAACCGTCAAATAATCAATATTAATATTTGTATTATTTAGTAATTTCGTGAAAATTGGAACGCGATGGAACACCGTAAAAATGGCTCCATATTCGTACTCGCGGAGCCACTTTTTTCCCGCTCATCTGTCAAACGGTGCGAACCATCTCGCTTTGGTGAAGCTATATGCCATAACCGATTGCGCGAACATGATTCAAAGGCCATCCGTCCATCGACGAGGTGCTATTCAATAGGAGCCCTTCATCATGGATAGAACCAAATTATCCAGCGAGCTGTCCCTATCCCGCCTCGCCTATGGCATGTGGCGGATTGGCGACGATAACGATACCTCACCCGCGTACATTCAGGCGAAAATTGAAGCCTGTTTGGAAAACGGCATCACAACAATGGACCAGGCGGACATTTATGGGGCCTATGGCGCTGAGGCCTTGCTTGGCGCCGCCTTGAAACACAGTCCTGGTCTGCGCGATCAGATCGAGATTGTCACCAAATGCGGGATCATTGCGCCAGTGGGGCGATATGCGGGCAAGCGGGTCAAATATTATGATACCAGCCGGGCGCATATTCATCACTCGGTCGACCAGTCTTTGAAATTGATGAATATTGAGCAGATCGATTTGCTCCTGATCCACCGGCCAGATCCGATGATGGATCATCACGAGACGGGTGATGCGCTGGATGCGCTGATCAAATCCGGCAAGGTCAAAGCGGTCGGCGTTTCGAATTTCAAACCGCATGATTGGGACTTGCTGCAATCGGCGATGACTCAGCGTCTGGTGACCAATCAAATCGAAATTAGCGTCATGGCGATTGATGCGTTCACCAATGGCAACCTGGCGCACTTACAACAACGCGGCGTGCCAGCCATGGCATGGTCGCCGCTTGGCGGTGGGGCTTTATTTTCGTCGCCTGCCCCTGCGGTTGCGACGAAACTCCAAGAGATCGCTGAACGACACGACACGGATGTCGCGTCTTTAGCCTATGCCTGGTTATTGGCGCACCCTGCGAATATCGTACCCGTGGTTGGGACCAATTCTATTGACCGGATCAAAGCCCTCGGTCAGGTCGCCGCGCTGCAATTGGATCGCGAAACTTGGTTTGAAATCTATGCCGCAGCGCTCGGCCAGGATGTGCCTTAGAGAGTCACTTTAGCTCGCATCCACGACGACCAAATCATCCGTGTCTTTGACCGTTTCCATGACCGGGAAGGTTGAGGTTTGCGCAATGCCCGGCAATTCGGACAGGACATCGCCGAGCAGCTCGCGATAGGTGCGCATATTGCGCGTGCGGATTTTCAGTAGGAAGTCATAACCGCCGGACATCATATGGCAGGACTGAATTTCCGGAATGTTCTGAACCGCGTCACTAAACGCATTCAAATGCCGCCGCGTGGTTGAGGTCAATTTCACTTGCACGAAGGTCACGTAATCCTGGCGAATCTTAGCCGCATCCAACAGGCCTTTATAATGCCGAATATAGCCCTTCTCCTCGAGCCGTCGCAGGCGCGTTAAGCACGGCGTCTTGGTCAGCCCGACATCCTCGGACAATTCGCTGATCGACAAGCGCCCATTCTCTTGCACAGCGCGCAGGATTTTCCGGTCATATTGGTCTAAATCTTCTAACATAAGCCCGGATATAGCCCATAATGCGTAAAGAATCATAAAAATAAGATCATTTGATCTAACAACTCAGAGATATTAGCCCAAAACAACTGCGCCGGAATGATAGTATCTTATAGATAGATCACAGGTGCCGCATGCCGTTTTCCGAACCAAAGCCCGCCCTGCCCTCTGACGCGCTGACAGAAGCTTATCTGCGCGATGAGACGACATGCGTTCGTATGCTTGTAGCGGGCGTTCAACTTTCCCCAAACGCACAAGCCGCCATTCAAGCCCAAGCCGCGACCCTCACGCGCGGCCTGCTAGAGGACGCCAAACACCTATCCGCCGTCGACGCCTTCTTGAACGCCTATTCCTTATCCTCTGAAGAGGGCGTCTTACTGATGCGACTGGCGGAGTCCCTGGTCCGCACACCAGATACCCCGACAGCGCGACTCTTATTGAGAGACAAGATCGCGGCTGGCACATGGCTCCCACATCTGTCGGCACGACATGCCCTGGTGAAGTTCGGCACGTGCGGTCTTGCCGCTGCTAAAGCATGGATAAAACTCAGCGGCGGCACCAAGGCTTCGAATATATTTGCCCAGCTTGGGGACCGCATCATGCTCACTGCGGTCCGGCAAGCGATTGCACTGCTGGGCAGGCACTTTGTGCTCGGCACATCCATCGCAGCCGCCACTAAGCGCGCAGCAAGCCTCTCCGATTATAACGCCTCCTATTCCTATGACATGCTGGGCGAGGCGGCGATGACCGATGCGGATGCGGCGCGCTATTTCGACGCCTACAAGACGGCTCTGAAACACTTGGCAGCAACATCACCACCGAGCGAGAGCCTGCATCGCTCGCCAGCACTCTCTGTCAAGTTATCCGCCCTGCACCCACGTTATGAGTACGCTCAACGCGACCGCTGCGTGCCGATCCTCACCGAGCGACTATTGGCGCTATGCCTTCAAGCCAAAGCGGCGAATATTGGACTCACAGTCGACGCCGAAGAAGTCGATCGCCTCGAAATCTCGATGAGCGTCATAGAAGGTGTTTTAGACTCGGAGCGCCTGCGCGACTGGGATGGATTTGGCTTGGCCATTCAAGCTTACCAAAAGCGCGCGCCGGCAGTGATCGATTGGGTGCGCGAGACCGCAAAGCGGCGCGGGCAAAAAATGACGGTGAGGCTAGTCAAAGGGGCTTATTGGGATAGCGAGATCAAGCGTGCGCAAGAGCTCGGTCTGGCCGATTATCCGGTCTTCACTCGCAAAGCACATACCGATATTTCCTATCTCGCCTGCGCACGAAAACTGCTCGACGCGCAAGAATGGATCTACCCGCAATTTGCCACTCACAATGCTCATACCGCTGCCGCGATTTTACACATGGCTGGGTCGCGCCGCGATCTGGAATTCCAGCGCCTTCATGGCATGAGCGATGGGTTACATCGTCGTTTGGCGATTAAGCATGGCTTTGCCACGCGGACCTATGCGCCTGTCGGTCGCCACAAAGAACTGCTCCCCTATTTGGTGCGCCGCTTATTAGAGAACGGAGCCAACTCGTCCTTCGTCAATCAGCTCTTGGACAGTGATGGCAATGTCGACGACTTGATCAAAGACCCCATCAAAGAAAGTGCCCAGCATGGCTTCTCGCCGCATCCTGCGATCAAACCGCCGTGCGAAAGACCTGGTGACACTCGGCGCGTCGCTCCTGGTATCGATCTCACACAATCAAATATCGCCGCTTCCGTCAGCGAAATCACCGCACCTGATCTCACGCGTCCGATGCCGCCTGCGCCAAACCTGCAACAAAGCCTTGCTTCATGTTCGAAAAGCCCGTGGCCCTCAACCACCGCGGCACACCGAGCAAGCGTGCTTCGCCGCGCAGCAGACCTGCTCGAACGTGATCGCGAGACGTTTCTGTCCCTCTGCGTTTACGAGGCGCACAAGACTTGGCCAGACGCAGAAGCCGAATGGCGTGAGGCTGTCGACTTTTTGCGATACTATGCCGACCAAGCTGAGCGTCCTGATATGGAAGCAAGGAGTGCGCTTGGACCGGTGACCTGTATCAGTCCATGGAATTTCCCTTTGGCCATTTTCCTCGGCCAAGTCAGTGCGGCCCTCAGTGTTGGCAATACGGTCCTAGCGAAACCTGCGGAACAAACCCCGCGTATCGCTCTTCGCGCCGTCGAAATCCTCTATGAAGCAGGTGTGCCGCGCGATGCCTTACACCTTTTTATTGGCGATGGATCAGTGGGGGCTGCTTTGGTGAGCGCGCCAAAGATGAAGGGTGTTTGCTTCACCGGATCCACGCATACGGCAAAGAAGATTGCCGCCTCCCTCGCCGATACGGACCGGGCAGACGTGCCACTCATTGCCGAGACGGGCGGTATCAATGCGATGGTGATCGATTCT
>JABSQA010000192.1 GCA_013213825.1 Henriciella sp. | reverse complement strand
CGAATGTGAACACCACAAATGCGCGCCCCATCTGATCGCGCGTCTTGCAAATATGCGTCGACTTCAGGCCTCGCATGAAACGCGAGATAAAATCTTATCGTGTCGGCATGCTTCGCAAGCAGCTCATGATTTCGAAACCGCCAACCAAATAATAAAGTCGCAAATGATCGGTCAATCTTCGACCTGTATCGCATTTCGGACAAATCAATATCGTAGTCCGGTGTATGCCCACCGCATGCTATTGAAGGAATCGCACGCCCTGTGACCGGCGCAACGCGCCGCAGCGCCCGAGATACCAAATTCATGATGGTGAAGCGCACTTTACAGCTGATTTCTTTCCGCTTCGGTAGGTCATTGTGTGCGATGGGAAACCTCGTCGTATTGCCGTGAGAGGGCCCCCAAAATGCCGATCGGTGCTCATAAAAAGCAGGAAATTCGACTTCCCATTCGAACTCTTGGGCAAACGCGATGAGGTGAGCAAACAAAATTTGTTGATTGCCCAGCTGGCCCAGTCGGTCCCCGACAATTAGCCTAGGCATAAGATGTGTTCAGCGTTCGTTGCACGTCACACAGGCTCATAGCGAACATTGCCTTTTGCATTACGGCTTTCGCCTTTTCTGGCTGAGTTGCTCAGGATCAGATTGATCGGAACGATAGACCGCGAGATGTTCGCCAGCAATTTGTGGCCAATCATCCACGGGCTCTACATGAGATCGTTTCAGAGTCTGAACGGCTTCTGCAATTGCGTTTGCGAGATCTTGAGGCGACTCCGCGTCGGCAAAAATTGCATTATCTGCTTTGGCACCACCGGAGACACTGGTCGTAACAATCGGCAATCCAAAGCCGTTGGCTAGGGTTACAGAGCCGGAGGTCAGGCTCTTTTCAAATGGCAGTGCCAATAGATTCGCGGCGCTCATCAATAAATGAACTTCATCATCTGGAACGTAACGCAAATCTAACCGCGCTTGCTCCGTCTTCTCCATGAGGCTCTGAAGCCGATCCGTGTAAGATGCATCCTCCGTCGCGCCCGCGATTACCAGATAAGCGTCAGGCAATTTGGCCAGGACCATTGGCCAGGCCTCCAACAAATGGTGGACACCTTTATAGGGACGCACCATCCCAAAAAAGAGCACGATGGCCCCACTGGAGGGTAAACTTAGCTTTTCTCTTGCTTCGGAATGATCAATGACGGAGTTATAAACCATCGAAAACGAACCGTGTTTGATCACAGAGACCTTCTTTTGTTTGACGTTGAATTCGCTGATGATTTCCTGTTCGGCGTCTGCACTATGTACAATAAGCGCATCCGCGATGCGCGACAGCCAACGGGAGAATGTCAATTCAAGACGTGGACTAGGCGTATCGTGACTAATCACATTATGTACGGTCCAGACCAACCGAACGCCCATCATTCTTACGAGGGTTAGATCAAATATCGTTCTGAGCGAATAGATTACACGCAGAAAGCCACGTTTACCCCTAAAATACGGGGTAGGCCAATGAAGGTGAAGGACGTCAGGTTTACAGGCTAAAACAGCTCTCAATATCGGCAGGACACGTTTGTAACCTACGGAAAATTGTGTCTCCACACCGATGTCAGACAAAGCCGTGGCCAACAAATGTTGATAGGGATTATCCTTCCGATAGTCAGGTAATGCTAAAACTCGCAACTGATTTGATACCCTTTATTCGTCCCCACTCGGGCCATCAAGTTATTAGCGTCGGCTTCAGCTTTTTCATACCTTCAACATACATTTTGTCTCTAACAGCGCCGACATAATGTCGGAATGGTTGATCTTCGAGTCGACCTTCCAAAAACACTTGATACTCATTTGGCAACAGTTCAACGCCAAACCTTGACGCGCAAAGCGCATATAAGGACTGCTCAATTCGCCAAAAATGACCATCGGCCAAACCGGGAATGCTCAAAAATTCTTCTATCCACTCCAAGGGCATACTGTCTTTGTGGACGACCCCAAAACCTGAATTGACCTCTGGATGCACTTCGACCCCGGCTTTGTTGATATCCTCTACGGGAATAGCGTAGGCGGTGCTCACATCTCTGTTAAAAGCGTTGACGCGCTTATCCGTTCGATTGAGAGCCTCCAGAAATGCTTTTGGTTTGGAAAAGAATAGAAGATCACTGTCAAATAGGATCATCTTGTCCGCGTTCAGGCAATGCAAGAAGTCAAACACTTTGATTGAGAGTGTATTGGTTTCGCGAAGACGTTTGCAGTTTGGATACGCGGCCAAACTATCAATAACTTCACTGCGAATATCGGCCTGCCGAATGACACGCGCACCTGGAAACTGTGATTGCAGGATCGACGCATGCTCTTCCGTTAATGAGTCATCGCCGTGAATCGCGAGCGCGTAACGCTCATCAACATACTGATAGAAGCTTTTGAGCGACCAAACGAGGTTTACCCAATCTCTCGCTGAGGTGAGCACATGCAGTTCCGCCTCTGAAGCGGCTTCCACTTCAATCGAGGGCGAGTTCAATATTTGTGGACGAACCCGGTCGCGGTAATACGCGCGCTTCGGGTCGAAACTCATAATGTGTTGTACTTTTCGTTTAACGCGACTGATCATTTGCTTAAGCCTTGCCGAGTTTCATATGTGTCAAAATGCGAGACGCCATAAAGGCGCACAGGCGTAAGAACGAAAACCAACGGTTCTCGCCGCATCTAATGCGAGTTCAATAGGCGGAAATTCACTCATTTTCTTAATCATAACCCCATTGGTAAATCTCTCTAACGCCATATCTCGCGCCCGTTTATCGGACCGAGCGAAATTGTCGTCCACGATATAGCTGCCAGAAACGTGCCATTTCGCAATCGCTAAGTCGTCGCAGGCCTATCCCATCATCGATAATGTTCATAATCCACGGAAATTCTCCGGGGACTCGAACTAAAACATCTTTTCAAAGTCCAACTGGTTTTGTCTCAAACGCATTCAAATGTGAACAAATCCCTCCTGAAATGGGGTCCATCGTCCTAAAGAAAAGCTCGAGATTCAGGTCTCCTAGATGGCCAAAAGACGACAACATATTGTTTCAATGGAATTCTACCGCATTCCAATCCAATTAACCACGCAAACACCTCGGATGGCACTTCACGCTCGTCACGCCCCTCGTCTCGCCGCCAACTGCGCAATTGGTGATTACCAAGTACAATCTTACTTAGGTGAGAGTGCTTCTCTATAAAGTTCGTTTATATTTCGAAACATTACGGACTGCGAAAATTCTCGTAGGCAGAGCTCGCGCGCTTGGTCACCGATTCTCGGTAATTCTTGTTTTGTATCAATGATGCTCACTAGCTTTTCGTCGAGATCATCCTGGCTACCCGTCGTAAAAATAAATCCTGACTGGCCATCTATAAGTTCCTCGCTCACACCTGTGAGGTCATTCATCACGCTCGGAACACCGCATAGTCCAGCCTCAATAACCACTAATCCGAAAGTCTCAATTCCCGTTGATGGCAACACAAGCAGATCACTTAATTGATAGAATTCTTGGATCTGCTCGGAGTTTCCCATCATTTTCACACGGTCCTGGAGCCCTTCCGAATTCACCATTGCCTTAATTTTTGACGCATGGTCGCCGTCTCCGACGATGAGTAAGCTTGTATTGGATGGCCGCGTTCTGGAAAAAAAACGAACTAAGCTCTCAACCCCCTTCTCCGGCGCCAATCTACCTGCGAACAAGATTACGAATTCACGCTCTGCAATACCCAGCTTGGCGCGAAGGTCGCGCCTATTGTTTTCAGTTAATGGCTGAAACCTAACCTCGTCTGATCCCAGATGTGTGAGCCGTATACGTTTGGGGGCAATATTATAGCGCTCGATCAAGAAACGTTGTGTAACCTTCGAACAGACATGAACAACCTCTGTCTGGTTGGCTAGAATGCGGACCAACGCCTTTTTTATAGCTGACCCGTCCACCGCTAGATGATGCGTATATACTATCTTGTAACGCTTACGATAGACAATTTTGACGACCACAGCGCATAACAGCGCCACAAAACTATGTGCATGCAAAATATCGATGTTTCGAAGCAGTTTGCTCGCCGTGGGAATGGACCGCAATAGTCCTCGCCACCCTCGGTTTAGGTCCAACTCGTGAAAACGGGGGTTCTTCTCGGAACTATTTGCTCCAAGTATTTCGACTTGATGGCCAGCCTCGGTGTGCATTCGATACAAGCTACTAATAAACACCCAATCACCACCTGCGCCCGCATGTGAGGTAATGTGCGCGAGGGTCAGCTTTTCGCTCGCATCC
>JABSQA010000191.1 GCA_013213825.1 Henriciella sp. | reverse complement strand
ACGCTCGCGGACAAGTTCAAACCTATGATCACGGCCTTTTCTTAGAACCTAGCTGGCTCGCGGTTTATCTTGGCCAGGGCGTGACGCCGGATCATTATGACCCGCGGGTTGATGAGTATCCTGAGCAAAAAATGTTCTCTCGCTTAGAGGGGATGAAGAACCATATTCGAACGTCTGCAGACCAGATGATGTCGCATGCGGATTGGATCGCGCGCCATTGCCCAACCCCGATTGCGGAGGTGGCGTAATGGGTGACCGCGATCCTGTCACAATAGTCGGCCCGCCAGAAGATGCTTGGCTGACCGCGACCATGCTTGCGCGTTTTGCATCGCTGTCTGGTGCACGGTTGCAGGTGCTGGAGACGCCATCGACAGTTAAAGATCATGAGACTGTGATCGCGCGTCCTGAAATGGTCCGGACACATGTCAGTGTCGGGTTGAATCCAAAATCACTTGGGGCGCGTCCTGTGCAGTCGTGGACAGGACCGAGTGAACAACTGATGCCCCTCACGCCGATCGGGCAAGTTTACAAAGGGGTGAGTTTCCTCGCGATCCATCATCGCGCTCAAAAGGAACTCGGCGAGACGCGGCCATTCACCAAATTTGCTTCATCGAATGCATCGGGTGCGTTCGCGATTGAAATTGGACTTTATGTGCGCGCCTTGAAGGCGATCGCGACTAAAGTTGGCGTCTCGTCTTGCGCGGAAGCAGAGGGGCACGTTCTCATATCAGACCCTAGCTTTCGCGGCGCAGAGAAATCCAGGGTCATCGGTGCGGCCGCCATGGAATTGAAACCATCCCCAACCTTGCGGCTTCAGGCCGTGCATCAATCTGTGCTCGCATTGATCGAGTGTTGGACGTGGCGGGAAAGTGACCGCGGTCTCAGCGATAAGGAATATCATCGACGCTTGGGTGGGATTGTTGACTCAATGACGGATATGCAGACCTTGCTTTGGGAGGGTGACCGCGCCAGCAGGGCTTCAAACCGTCTTCAGCACCGGATCGAGGTATGGAGAAACATTGGCCGTATCGCACCGATGGATGACGACCAGTTTCAAGCACAAGAATGGATGGCCGCGCTTCTTCAGGCTGACATCATTCCGCAGAATGTTGGGCGCTTATCGCGGTCACTGACACACGCAGAGATCGCGGCGCATTTAGACGCCTGCGCCACTGAGGAGTTGGCCAATGTCGGGTGAACCTATTCGCCGCGTTGTGATTGTTGGCGGCGGCACCGCCGGCTGGATGACCGCTGCGGCCTTGTCTCGCTTCCTGCCCAAAGCGACAACTGATATCACCTTGGTCGAAAGCGACGCGATTGGAACGATCGGTGTTGGCGAAGCGACCATTCCGCAGATCGCCGATTTCAATCGTATTCTCGGCATTGATGAAAACGAATTCGTGCGTGAAACCTTGGGCACATTTAAACTCGGGATTGAGTTTGTTGATTGGGGCCAGATCGGCGACCGTTATTTCCATCCGTTCGGGACATATGGCTTCGATCTCGAGGGTACCGATTTCCATCATTTCTGGGTCCGCCTTTCGCAGCTTCAGAGCGAAGAACGGCTCGATGATTATTCGTTGAATGCTTCGGCTGCCTATTCGGGCAAGTTTATACGCCCTGATGGCGACCCAAGATCGGTGCTCAATCGCATTGGCTATGCTTTCCATTTTGACGCAACGCGCTACGCCGCCTTTTTGCGTCGATATGCTGAAGCGCGAGGCGTCACGCGTCTTGAAGGCAAAGTCGTTGAGGTCCATCAGCGCAGCGAAGACGGCTTTATAAAGTCCGTCGATCTTGAAAGTGGCGCTAATATCGAAGGCGATCTTTTTGTCGATTGTACGGGCTTCCGCGGTTTGCTGATCGAAGGTGCATTACAGACCGGGGAGGAGGACTGGAGCGAGCTCTTACCGATGGATCGCGCGGTCGCTTTGCCGACATCGAGCGTTGAGCCTCCTAAGCCTTATACCATATCCACCGCGCGAGAGGCCGGATGGACTTGGCGTATTCCACTGCAACACCGGGTCGGCAATGGTCATGTCTATTCCAGCCGCTTTATGGAGTCAGATCGCGCCTTAGAAATTTTGTTGGATGCCGTGGATGGTGAACCGATGGCTGATCCGAGACATTTGCGCTTTGTCACCGGTCGGCGAAAGAAGTTCTGGAATGCGAATTGCGTTGCCATAGGATTGTCCGCGGGCTTCCTAGAGCCTCTGGAATCGACGTCCATTCATCTCATTCAATCTGGGGTATCTAAGCTTCTGGCTTTGTTCCCGAACCAGTCCTTCAATCCGACGGAACGGGATGAGTATAATCGCTTGCTGAGCGTGAGCTACCAACACACCCGTGACTTCATTCTTCTACATTATATCGCAACGGAACGTGCTGATACGCCGTTCTGGATGTACGTCCAAAGCTTAGACGTGCCGGAGACGCTGGCGCATAAAATGGCTCTGCTTGAAAGCAGCGGCAGCTTCTTCCGGTATGAAGATGAACTCTTTTCTGTGGTCAGTTGGTTAGCCGTCATGCATGGACAGAGACGAGGACCGAAAGGCTATAATCCTGTGGCCGATAGTCTGAGCGTGTCAAACCTGAGCCAAAGCCTCGCCAATATGCGTGGCCTGATCGGCAAGACGGTAAATGCGATGCCGACGCATCAGCAATTCATCGACCGCTATTGCGGGATCAAACAAAACGCTTCTGTGGAGTCTGCATGAGTCATCCTGATGCGATAAAAAGTGTCGTCATTCTCGGCGGGGGAACCGCAGGATGGATGGCCGCGGCGACCTTGGCCCATGTGCTGGATGCCAATCGACTTTCTGTCACTCTGATTGAGAGCGAACAGATCGGTACGGTTGGTGTTGGCGAAGCTACCATTCCGCCGATCCTGTTATTTAATCAGATGCTCGGCATCGACGAGAATGCCTTCATTCGTGAGACCAAAGCAACATTCAAACTCGGTATCGAGTTCGTCAATTGGGGTGGGTTAGGGGAGTCCTACATCCATCCGTTTGGAGATTTCGCCACCGATGTTGAGACGCTTCCGATGCATCATCATTGGCTGCGCGCAAAGGCATCGGGTTACAATCGGGACCTATTCGACTTTTCATTGATGGTGCAGGCCTGCCGCCGCAATCGCTTTGTGCATCCGGTGAAGAATAATCCGCGCTCGGTTTTGGCTGGTGTCCACTATGCCTACCAGTTCGATGCCGGCCTCTATGCGGCTTATCTGCGTAATTATGCGGAACAACGCGGTGTGAAACGTGTGGAAGGGCGTGTGGAAACCGTCTCACAGCACCCCGAAACCGGGCATGTCGAGGCGCTTCAACTGGATAATGGTCAGCAGGTTTCTGGAGAATTCTTCATCGATTGCTCTGGCTTTCGGGGCCTATTGATTGAGCAAACGCTCAAGGCGGGGTATGAGAATTGGTCAGGCTGGCTCCCTGTCGATAGAGCCATTGCCGTGCCCTGCGAAAAAACGGGACCGGTCATTCCATATACACGCTCAACCGCACGAGATGCAGGCTGGCAATGGCGCATCCCGTTGCAACACCGGACCGGAAATGGTCACGTCTATTGCAGCGAATTTGTCAGCGATGATGAGGCGCAAGAGGCTTTGATGAGAAGCCTCGATGGCGCGCCGACAGCGGACCCGAAACGATTGCGGTTTCAAACCGGTCATAGACGCAAGTTTTTTGATAAGAACGGAAACTTTAAAACAGGTAAATCAGTACAGTTTACTGCTGAAATGTAATTATAGTTTACTCTCAAACTCTAGGTTTTAGCCCTCACTTTCACCAGCCCCAAACCTTTTATTAAAGCTTTTAATCAGGTTTAGATATTGGATAGCACCAGAGAATGGTGCTTAGTTTTGTCACGTAAGGCTAGCCTGTATCGCTTTGGTACTGTGTAGATAACTGGGCTT
>JABSQA010000190.1 GCA_013213825.1 Henriciella sp. | reverse complement strand
TATGAAGGCTCCACACGGCCCAGCCTGCTAAACTCTAGGTGGGTCCCTTTTCAATCGGCCAGGTGGGGCACTTTTCAATCGGCGTTGACATTGTTCCTCGATCGCAGACGTGCAGCCCGTTGCCACCATGAAGACCGATAATGACTGGAGCGATATCTATTTTGCGCTCGCCAGCATAATCGATTGTTATGCAATGAGAGTAGCGATGGAGACGATCAGCATACCGTCCATTGAGCTTCATCGCCCCATGCAGGTTATTGATATAGTCTTTCGCCTCCCACCCGGCGATGGGACGAACAAACACCAATAAGTCAGCATCAAAGCCTTTGCCTTTTTGTGGTCTGATAATGGTTTCGTGCGCCCATGACCCTTGCGGCGCCCAACCTTCTATGACCGGTTCCCAGCCAGATGCGAGTACGGCCTCTTTAATCGCCTCGATGCTGTCCTCTAAGCGTGTTATGCGTGTTGCATTGAGATTGACGACACCAGCAAGGAAATCATCGAATAGCGCTTCCGATTGCACATCAATCTCCTATTTCACCTTGCGCTTCGTACCCTGCCCCTAAGTCGTCGTGGATGCGGCGGCATCTTTTTCGCGTTGTTCCAGATAGTCATTCCATCTCTCATTCAAGGCTTTGGCATGGAATTTATATACGAAAGGCACCACCATCGGAGCTTGCTCGACCGCGGAGTTATAGTCTCCCATAATTAGGAGCGTGTCAGCCAAGCCCGCACCCCTGACTTTGGCGAGGTTTGCGCGGCTTTGGATGGTCTTGGCGCTATTCCATGCCGAAAAGTGTGCGAGAGCAGAAAACAGCGTGCCGGAAGACAAAAGGAACACGAGGATTGCGAGGGCGAGCCGTGCCACAACAACTAGCGTCTCGGTTTCACTCATGGGTATAAGTGTAAAAATCGCGACAATCAGAATGATAACTGTCAGCGCGAAGACCGTCCCCATGACGAGCGCGCTTGTGCTCTGCAAGTAGCGTGTGAAAAACGACGACTCTTCAATAATCTCCAATAGACGTTTCTGGCTCGCTGGCTCTTTGGTGGCAAACCAATTGGGATCGTTTTTCTCAGCAGCGATTTTTGAGCTGACAGACATCTGCTCGAGCAGCGTTTTTTTCTCTTCGGCTGTAACGTGATGATCTACACCTTCAATGATCAATGTCGCTCGACGCGCGGTTTCTGCGCCGTTCCTATGGTGCTGGTAGTTTCGATTAAAAATCCCAACTAGGATGAGGAGGACGAAGCCGCCAATCGCCAGTAGATATAAGAATTGCTCATCGGTGACGAAAATGGAAAGCACGCCGGGAATAGCGACCAGAAGCTGGCCCAATAGAGTCCAGTTTCGCCAAAGAGCTGCGCGCTCGAACGACGCTCGCTGGTAACCGACCAGGTGATCTAAGTTTAGAGCCATTGATCTATTCCTTCTGTCACTGCGGACACTTAGCGATTGGATACGGCGTCTTTAAGATCGAAACGATTGATCTCATTTTCGAATTTCCGAAGCGTTTCGCAAACCTCTTCAAATGGCGGAGCGTCTCCAAAAATCATCACAGACATTTCATTATAGTCGCTTTTTAGCTTGGACATCATCTCCGGCGTAGGCGTTATATCGAGCGTCCCTGGAAGGGCATCACTGAGGTCTATTTCTGGATTGGGGTAGAAAACCGATGAATGTCTCTGGCAATCGGCGGCGAGCTTTGTCTGTTTCTTATTCACCGATACTTTCTTTCCTTTGATGAGTGCAAAAAGGTCATAATAGTGCCGGGAGACGCGTTCATTCACGAACGTCAGCTCAAGATTTTTTGAATGACGGTCTTTAAGCTCATGAACAATCAGAATTTTGTCCCAGAACGTCCCTGCGACAGAGATGGTCGGTATACGTGTTAAGTCCATCTTCGTATCAGGAACAATGCCCGCGATGAAAGGCCTAAATGATCTTGGCGTATTGGGCCTCAAGGCGGACTTAATCGAAAATTCCAAACGCACGGTCGTGGGGACATAGCCTCCTGCGCTCCCTACAATCGGCTCATAAGGCATCTGAAGCGTGAGCAAATCTTCTGTATCACGGCGTATCGAAGGCCGGGATGCGTTTGAATTGCCTTTGAAAAGCTGGTCGAGATAATCGTTGAGATGCGGGAACATAATGTCGTGGACAAATCGTTCACCTAAATCATCGAGCATTTGCAAACGGTCATCCCGCAATTCTGACGGCATAGATGCGAGCGAACTGACTGTGTCCTTGATTCCGAGTTCTGCGCGGCCAAGCGCAACATCTATGTCTTCTGAGAAACGCTTAATTGTATTATGCGCCTTCGAAAGTGAGATTCCGCCCCGAAACACCATTTCTGGCCAACGCTTTGAGCTGGCCATGAATACAGCATCTAGCAGGACGCAAATCCAAAAATCCTTCTCGACGTTGTTTGGAGAGGTTCCGAGCCTTTGAGCGGTTTCAACAAAGACCCCTTGCCGGTCATTGCGATCCTGCCGAAGAAACTTTTATAATCCAATATATGCCCCACCCAATTGAATTTTGATTATATAGATTTGGTCTCAAATAATATTGGGCGCAACAGGTCTTGCATCCAGGCAGAAGGTAGAGCGCTGAAGCCTTTAATCAGGTCTTCTTTGACGTCTTCCACATCTAGGAAAACTCCAAAAGCGGTTCTCACACGATGGACGATATCATCGTCCAGTTCTGTTTGGTGATCGTATACCCATTGAAGCGCCTGGACGAGCCGCATGGCTGGACGCCCTGCCCATCTAAGTTTGCTCGGGGCTGTGTTTCTGAATATGATCTTTTGCCCCTCGATATCGAGTTCGGATCGACGGGATGAGGTGTGGACTATAATCTTGGCTGGTACGGCAGTTGTAAGTCCAAGATCATTCGCAGCGGTCATGCCATCGATGAGCATGGGCGTTCCATCCCGGCGTTCCAATGCCTCTAACACGTCTGTGTAGGTTGTTGGGTTTGGCCGATTTGTGATGCCATTCAAAGTCAGTTTTTGATAAAGACCTCGCGCGACGCGTTTTAGGTCCCCGCTCGCGACCAGTCGCTGTAGGGCTTTATCGATTGCGTCACGGTGCCCCAAATGCGCAAAATCAGCTGCAGTCCAAACTCTGTTGGGCTCAAAGCGCTCTATCTCCGCGAGTAACTCTGTTTTAAACGACTCCAACATAGTCCGATTTATGTATACACATTTCGGACAGTCAGTCAAGTCCGATATTTGTATACATACTTCGGACGCGCCGTTGATCCACA
Organism: Henriciella sp.; assembly: GCA_013213825.1. Lineage (GTDB taxonomy): Bacteria > Pseudomonadota > Alphaproteobacteria > Caulobacterales > Hyphomonadaceae > Henriciella. The sequence continues at coordinate 1,061 of JABSQA010000190.1, read as the reverse complement.
TATTCCTATTTCACACATTCTAGCTATCAGACCGTGTTTGAATCTAACTCGCGGCTCCCTCAATTTTCTCCCATCGCCTATCGTTGAAGAGTTGCCGGCTGACCTGCCCAATAAAAAACTCAAAGCGTCGCTCGGCCAAAGCTTGTGCAGCTTCGCGTTCACCATCTGGGAGTGGGTCGGTTCGCGCCAACCAATAGAAAACATATTGGCCGAAGGCTTCCAACGATAGCTCAATATTGCGTTCAACTCGGCTTAGGCGTTCGGAGATTTCGTCCATATTGCTCAGCACTCTATCTTCTAATCGATTTGCTTTCTCGGGATTGAAGTAGTGTTCCAAGGCTGCTTCTAGGATTGCGGTCTTGGTCAAGCCGTAAGCATCTGCCCTTCGGCAGAGTTCGGCATGTGTCTTGGTTGAAAGTCTTAAGTTTACGCGTGGTTTGGACATGAGATTAAAAATTCGGAAGCACATCAGGGTCTGCTCGATCCAGCGCTGCCGCCTTTCGTATTGTTTCTAAGGATTGATCGATTTGCGCATCTGGTCCGTCATCTATTGATGTGTTTCGCTCCTCAGGACTGATCTCCGGTCCTTGCAGACCTTCTGGCACGAGTTCGGGAACCAGTTCATGCCCGCCAGTCGCGCCGCAACCGGTATTGCGCATCGCGAGCTGGGAAGTCTCGGATTGGACGCCGGATAGCTTCAAAGGCGCCGCGTCTACCTGCGATGGAGCTGGCAGTAATCGCTGCTTGAAATTCCCGTCCACATAGTATCGAAGCTTGTTGCATTGAATGGGCGCCATTCCTGACACCATTATGATCTGCTCCTTCGGCGGCATTTGCATGATCTCACCAGGGGTCAGAAGCGGGCGCTGCGTTTCCTGACGCGCCACCATCATGTGGCTGAGCCAGGGCGCCAATCGGTGGCCGGTATAATTCTTCTGAGATCGAAGTTCTGTTTTGGTTCCGAGCGCATCCGAAAACCTTTTGGCTGTTCGTTCGTCATTCGTCGCGAACGCCACCCTGACATGACAATTGTCGAGGATTGGGTGATTAGGCCCGTAGGC